>PLWW01000032.1 GCA_003153125.1 Candidatus Dormiibacterota bacterium
GCCGCGGAGTACCGCGAGGCGGTTCGCCGCGCCTTCCGGTCGGCGCTGCTCGAGGTGGCGGTGCGGGGGCGGCTGCACATCGACCCCGCCTGGACGACACGTGAGCTGCTCCAGCGATGCAACGCCCAGGGTGACGTGCTCGCGGCGCTGGCTGCGGCGGCCGCCCTCTTCGAACACGCCTGGTACGGGCGCGTGGCGGTGACCGTCGACGACTGGACGCTGGCGGAGGAGCGCAGCGCGGCGGTGAGGCGGCTGGCCCGGCGGGCCGGGGCAATGGCGAGGTGAGGCGCGCGGCGGCGCCGTACGCGGTCGCGGCAGCCGCGCTTGTCGTCGCGCTCGTGCTGCTCGTGCTCGGCACCCCCGCGCCGAACCAGTCGGACGACCCGTCCTCGCGGGTGGCCGGCAGGGCCGGGACGCTGGCTCTCTACGAGTGGCTCGGCAGCCTCGGCTTCAACGTCCATCGCATCAGCGGCCAGTTCGACACCTCCGCGGCGGACGTGGTGCTCATGATCGACCCGCGCACAGCCCTCAGCGATGCCGACGCGGCGCGGGTGATGACATCGCTGACCCATGGCAGCGACCTCCTCCTNNACCGGCACCCGCGCGGCGGGCACGGCGGTGCCGGCGCAGCCCATCGATCCCGGCAACCGTGTCCACCGCGTGCCACTGGCGGCGGGCGCCGCCATCGAGGCGGCGGCAACCCTCACGCCCCTGCTGACCCAGGCCGGTGCGATCGCCGGGGTCGCCGAGCAGGTGGCCGGGTCGGGGCGTGCGTACGTCCTCGCGTCGCCCTTCCCGCTCAGCAACGACGGCTTGCGCGACGGCGACTCCGCCACGCTGGTGCTGACCCTCCTGGAACGCGCCCGCGGCGGCGCCATCGGCTTCGACGAGTACCACCACGGCGAGATCAACGCCGCCGGCGGCGGTGCCGCCGCCATCTTCGAGAGCCCGCTCGGCCTGGCGCTGCTGCTGGGGTTGTCGTCTCTCGTGGTGTTCCTGGTGTTGAGCGGACGCCGCCTCGGTCGCCCGGTGCCCGCCATCGACGTCGCCCTCGTGCCCACGACGGCGTCCTACATCGATGCCATGGCCGGCCTCTACGCGCGCAGCCGCGATCGCGGTGTGGTGGCTTCGAGGTACGCCGAAGAGCTCAAGCGGCGCCTCGCCGTCGGGCCCGCGATCGACCCCGGCCCCGACGGTGACGAGGCCTTCGTCAGCGCGTTGCGGGTCACCCGACCGGAGCTTGCGGGTGACGCGGCCGCGCTCCTGCAGCGGGCGCGGGCGCTGGCTGCGTCCGCACCGGGCGCGGCCGCCCTGCTGGCGCTGGCACGCCACGTCGACGACCTCGAGCAGCGCTGGGCGCAGCCGGCCGAGGCAGTCCCGGCACAATGGCGCCCGTGACCCCCACCGCCAACCTCCGCCGCGCCTTCCACGAGGCGATCGGCCGCGCCGTCGTCGGTCAGCAACAGATCATCGACGGCCTGCTTCTGAGCGTGCTCGTCGGCGGTCATGTGCTCCTCGAGGGCGTGCCCGGCACCGCCAAGACACTGATGGCGCGTTGCACTGCTGCCGCCCTGGATGCGCGCTTCACCCGGGTGCAGTTCACCCCCGACCTGTTGCCCTCGGACATCATCGGCACCAGCGTCTGGCGCGCCGACCGTGCCCAGTTCGAGTTCCGACCCGGGCCGATCTTCACCGACACGCTTCTCGCTGACGAGATCAACCGAGCCCCCGCCAAGACGCAGGCCGCGCTGCTGGAAGCGATGGAGGAGCGCCAGGTCACCTCAGACGGTGAGACGCGCCCTCTCGGCGACCGCTTCATGGTGGTGGCGACGCAGAATCCCGTGGAATACGAGGGCACCTACCCGCTCCCGGAGGCGCAGCTCGACCGCTTCTTCTTCAAGCTCGGCGTCGACACGCCCGACCAGCCGACCGAGGCGGCCATGTTGCGACGCATCGACGCCGGCTTCGATCCCCACGACCTCGTGGCCGCCGGCATCCAGCCGGTCATCGACTCCGCGACGCTGACGGCGGCCCGTGCCGAGGTGGGCGCGGTGCGCGTCAGCGACGAGGTGGTGAGCTACATCACCGCGATCGTGGCCGCCACACGCACGTCGCCCGACCTCAGCCTGGGGGCGAGCCCGCGCGGGGCCATCGCCCTGCTGCGGGGATCCAAGGCGATGGCCGCCATCCAGTCGCGTGACTACGTCGTCCCCGAGGACGTCAAGGACATCTGCATCCCGGCACTGCGCCACCGCCTCGTACGCCGCGCCGAGGCTGAACTGCAGGGGGTCGGCGAGGTGAGCGCGGTGGAGCGCGCCCTGGCTCGAGTCGCCGTGCCGCGATGACCCGCCGGGCGCTGGCGCTCCTGCTCGCCACGCTCGTGGTGGTGGCGCTGGGTGCGGCGGCGCCGGTGCTGCTTGTGCCCGGCCTCTCGCTGTTCCTCATCGCCGCCGTCCTGCTGGTGGTCGATTCGCGGCGCGCGCCCGGCCCCGACCGCGTGTCGGTTGAACGCAGGAACGACCCCCTGTTCTCCGTGGGTGTGGCCAACCCGGTGACGCTGTCGGTGCGTGCGCCGCGCACGGCGTCGCTCCTGCTCCGGGATGCCGCGCCGCCGGCCATGCTCGCCTCCGCTCGACTGCTGCGGCTGCGCGGTGCCGGGGAGCTGGCGTACACGCTGACGCCNNGTCGACGCGGACATCTCCGCGGTGCGCGTCTACGAGGCGCTGGCACGCCGGGGCCAGCTCGAGGAGTTGGGGGTGCGGACCCTGCGCCGCCATGGCGAGGGGACCGAGTTCGAGCGCGTCCGTGACGCTGTGCCCGACGACCCGCTGCGCTTCATCAACTGGCGTGCGACCGCTCGGACGGGGCGGCTCATGGCCACCGAGCTGTCCCCTGAGCGCGACCAGCCAGTGATCGCCTGCCTCGACCACGGACGGCTCATGGGTGTCGGCGCCGGCCCCCTGACCAAGTTCGACCATGCGGTCAACGCGGCGCTCCTCCTGCTCCATGTCGCCCTGCGCACCGGGGATCGGGCGGGGCTGGTGGCGTTCGCCGACAGGGTCACCGCCACCGTCGAGGCACGCGCCGGGTCAGCACAGCTGCGCCGCCTCCTCGACGCCCTCGGGCCGTTGCAGCCAACCGAGGTCGAGTCCGACCACGCCGCCGCGCTGGCCGAGGTCGGCGCGCACCAACGACGGCGTGCACTCATCGCCATCTTCACCGACATCGTCG
>PLWW01000078.1 GCA_003153125.1 Candidatus Dormiibacterota bacterium
CTGGCTCATCACGGGGTCCTGTTCCTCGACGAAGTCTGCGAGTTCTCGCGCAGTCACCTCGAAGCCCTGCGCCAGCCGCTCGAGGAGCGGGAGGTCAGCGTCGTACGGTCCCGCGGCGCCGTGCTCTTTCCGGCGGATTTCGTCCTCGTCGCCGCCGCCAATCCATGCCCGTGCGGCCACCTCGGCGACGAGACCGGCTGTCGCTGCACACCCCGCGCCCTCGGCGAGTACGCCAACCGCCTCAGCGGGCCCATCCGCGACCGCATCGACCTCGTCATCGACGTGCCTCGGCAGCGCTACCGAGACCTGTTCGGACGTCCGGCCGGAGAGCCGTCGTCGGTGGTGCGTGAGCGGGTGGAGACCGCTCGCGCCGCTCAGTGGCGCCGCAACCCGGGCCCCCGGCAGCGCCGAACCCGCAATGCGTCCCTCGACGGCCGGGAACTGCAGCAGGTCGCGGCGGCGACGCCCTCGGCCACCCAGGTTCTCGGCCTCGCCGGGGAGCGACTGCAGCTGAGCGCCCGCGGCTTCTTCCGCGTCCTGCGCGTGGCTCGCACCATCGCCGACCTCCGCGGGTCGGTTGAGGTGGGGGAGGCCGACATGGCCGAGGCGCTGCGCTTCCGCGGCGAGGCGGCACCGCCGTGACGCCGGCCGTCGCGCGCCACCTCCTGCGCGGCTCACCGGGCTGGCCGGACCGCCTCGAGCACCTCGATAGACCACCTGCCGAGCTCTGGGTGATGGGCCGTCTGCCGCCACCGGGCAGGCCCTGCGTTGCCGTGGTCGGCTCCCGCCGCGCCGCCCCGGGAGCCCTGCTCACCGCCCGCGACCTCGGAGCCGAACTGGCTGCGGCCGGGGTCACGGTTGTGAGCGGCATGGCACGGGGGGTCGACGCTGCGGCACACCATGGCGCGCTGCTGGGTGGGGGCGGCACCGTCGCCGTGCTCGGCTGTGGCATCGACGTTTGCTACCCGCCCGAGCACGTCTCGCTCCGCGACCGGATCGTGGAAACGGGGTGCGTCCTGTCGGAGGACGGCGGCGCCGAGCAACCCCTGGCGTGGCGTTTCCCACGACGCAACCGCCTCATTGCGGCCCTCGCCGAGGCGGTGGTCGTGGTGGAAGCGACCGCCCGCAGCGGCGCCCTCAGCACAGCGCGCTGGGCGGCGGACCTCGGCCGCGACGTGCTCGCGGTCCCGGGATCGATCCGCAGCCCAAGTTCGGTGGGAACAAACCTGCTGATCCGCGACGGCGTGCGTCCCTTCCTCGGGATCACCGACCTCTTCGAAGCAGCACCGGCGCTGCGCCGAGCCATGAGCGCCCCGATGGCCGCGCACGCGAGCGCCCACGCCGGCAATGTGACGCTCCCACCCGGTGATTCGCTGCTCGCTCGCGTCCTTGCCGCCGTGGCGGCTGACCCCGTTCACCCCGACGACCTGGCCGCCGCGCTGGGGCTGGAAACGCCCGCCCTGTCGGCCGCCCTGACCACCCTTCAGCTGGGCGGCTTCATCACTGAGGTTTGCGGAGGGCGAGTTACGCGTACCTTTTAGGAGCGCCCGCGGCCGTCTCGACCGCCGGCTCTCATCGGACCCGTTGTTATCATCGGCCGCCACCGGCCGCCACCGGCCGCCCCCGCGTCACCCCTGGCGCGACACCCACAGAGAAGATGCCCAACCGCCTGATCATCGTCGAATCCCCGTCGAAAGCACGCACCCTCGCCAAGTTTCTCGGCGCCGGGTACACCGTGAAAGCCTCGATGGGGCACGTCCGCGACCTCCCCAAGTCCAAGATCGGAGTCGACATCGACGCCGGCTTCGTACCCGAATACCAGGTCATCAAGGGCAAGGAGAAGCAGATCAAGGAGCTGCAGGCCGCCTCCAAGAAGGCGGACAGCACCCTGCTCGCAGCCGACCCCGACCGCGAGGGGGAGGCCATCGCCTGGCACATCGCCCAGGCGCTCAAACTCGACAACCCCGACCGCGTCGTGTTCCACGAGATCACCAAGGCCGCCGTCGAGGCCGCCCTCGCCGATCCCCGCAAGATCGACCGCGGCCTGGTCTCGGCTCAGGAGGCGCGGCGCGTGATCGACCGCCTGGTCGGCTACAAGTTGAGCCCGCTGCTCTGGCGAAAGGTGCGCACCGGCTTGTCAGCGGGACGCGTGCAGTCGGTGGCGGTTCGCCTTGTGGTCGACCGTGAATCCGAGATCGACGCCTTCGTCACCAAGGAATCCTGGACCGTCGACGCCGTCCTCGAAAAGGAGCGGACACAGTTCACGGCACGCCTCGTCGGCAGGCGCGGCGACGCGGCGTCAGCCGACGTCGACAAGCTCGAGCTCGGGACCGAGGCGGAGGCGGCAATCGTGGCCACGGCCCTGGGCATCGATGAGGCCGGCCATCCCACCTCGGCGACACCACGCTTTGCGGTCGAGGGCGTCGACAGCAAGGAGACCTCGCGGCAGGCGCCGATTCCATACACCACCAGCACCCTCCAGCAGGATGCCAGCACGCGGCTGCGTTTCTCCCCGCGGCGCACGATGAGCGTGGCTCAGCAGCTCTACGAGGGCGTCGAGCTGGGCAGCGCGGGGCCGGTCGGATTGATCACCTACATGCGTACGGACTCGACTCGCGTCAGCGACGTCGCCAAGGCCCAGGCGGCCGATCACATCACCAAGCAGTTCGGCAAGCAGTACCTGCGCAGCGGCGCCGCCCGGCAGCGCGCCGCCGCGGCCAAGGTGCAGGACGCGCACGAGGCGGTCCGGCCGACAGACATCGCTCGCACTCCGGAGTCCGTGCGCGACCAGCTCGACCCCGGCCAGTTCCGCCTCTACGAGCTCATCTGGCGCCGCTTCGTGGCCAGTCAGATGGCCGCAGCGCGCTTCCTCAACACGCGTGCTTCGCTGGCGGCGGGCGAGTACCTGTTCCGTTCCAGCGGCTCGGTGCTCACCTTCGACGGTTTCCAGAAGGTGTGGAAACGCGACGAGCCCAAGGACGGTGAGGAGAACACCCTGCCCGCGCTGGAGACAGGAGAGCAGCTTCCCTGCGTCGACTTCCGCCGCGAGCAGCACTTCACCCAGCCCCCTCCCCGCTACACCGAGGCCTCGCTGATCAAGGAACTCGAAGAACGCGGCATCGGCCGGCCGTCGACATACGCGCCGACCATCGAGGTCATCCAGGAGCGCAACTACGTGCGCCAGGAGGAGCGCCGGCTTCATCCCACCGAGCTGGGTAAGACCGTCGACTCCGTCCTCCGTGAGCACTTCCCGGCGATCGTCGACGCCGCCTTCACCGCCGAGATGGAGAAGCGCCTCGACGGCATCGAGGACGGCACACGCCAGTACGAGCCCACCATCCGCGAGTGGTACGAGCCCTTCTCCTCGACGCTCACCAAGGCCGAGGCCAACATGGAGAGAGTGAAGGTGCCGGCGCGCGACACAGGCGAGGTCTGCCCGCAATGCGGCGAGGGCACCCTCGTGATCCGCGAAGGCAAGTTCGGCGAGTTCACCGGCTGCTCACGCTACCCCGACTGCGACTACATCAAGGACCGCAAGGCCGCGGCCGAACCGACGGGCGAGGCGTGCCCTGACTGTGGCAAGCCGCTGGTTCTGCGCCAGGGGCGCCGCGGACCCTTCGTGGGATGTTCGGGGTACCCGAACTGCCGCTATATCAAGGGCGACGTACAGGTGGCCGGGGCCGAGGCCGGCGGCGCGTCAACGCCCGAAGAATTGGGCCCGTGCCCAGACTGCGGCAAGCCCCTGGGGCGGCGCAACGGGCGGCGCGGCACCTTCGTCGGCTGCACCGGCTACCCCTCCTGCAAGTACATCCAACCCGGTTCCAACCAGGCCGGTGGCGGCGCGCCGACGGCCGCGGAGCCAACCGGCGTCGCCTGCCCGGAGTGCGGCAAGCCGCTCGTCAAGCGCCAGGGTCGGTACGGGCCATTCGTCAGCTGCTCCGGCTACCCGAACTGCAAGTACCGGCCGCCGAAGGGCGCAGCCGTGGAGAAGGTGGCGGCCACGTGAGCGACTTCCACGCCACCACCATCGTCGCGGTCAAGCGCGGCGGCGAGGTGGCCGTCGCCGGTGACGGCCAGGTGACCGTCGGCGACGTGGTCATGAAGCACCGCGCCGTCAAGGTGCGCCGGCTCTTCAAGGACCGGGTCGTGGTTGGTTTCGCCGGGTCGATCGCGGACGCGCTGACGCTGTTCGACAAGTTCGAGCAGCATCTCGAGAAGCACCAGGGCAACCTGCTCCGCGCCGCCGTCGGCCTCAGCAAGGAATGGCGCACCGACAAGTTCCTGCGCCACCTCGAGGCCATGCTGATCGCGGCCGACGACGAGCAACTCCTCCTCCTCAGCGGGGACGGGGAGGTCATCGAGCCCGACGACAACATCCTCGCCATCGGCAGCGGAGGCCCCTACGCGCACGCCGCCGCGCGTGCCCTCGTGGAGAACACCGACCTGGCAGCCCCCGACGTGGCGCGCAAGGCGCTCGAGATCGCCGCGCAGCTGTGCATCTTCACCAACGGCGAGATCTCCGTCGAGACGCTGGCGACGTCGTCGGGGTCAGGGGGGTGAGCGACCCCACCACCCGCCTGGACGTCGACACCGACGCCGGCGATGTCGCCGCGAGCAACGGCCAGGGCGCCCTGTTCACAGCCGGGCCGCAGCCCCCGACGTCGACGAACGGCGCTGGCGAGGGCTCTCCGGCAGCCGGCGACGTCAGCGCGGACGAAGCGTCGAGCGCCATGCCTGCGGCTGCCGCGGACACGTCGCACGCGCCCGCAGAGTTGCGCCCCGCCGAGATCGTCCGGCGCCTCGACGAGTACATCATCGGCCAGCAGGCCGCCAAGCGGGCCGTGGCCATCGCACTGCGCAACCGCATCCGCCGGCAGCGTCTCAGCGACGAGATGCGCGGCGAGGTACTCCCCAAGAACATCCTCATGATCGGCCCCACCGGCGTNNACGTGGGCCGCGATGTCGAGTCGATCGTGCGCGACCTCCTCGAGCAGACCATCACCGAGACGCATCACACCCGCGTTGCGGACGTCGAGGAGCGCGCCAGGGAAACTGCGGAGAGTCGCATCCTCGACACCCTGGTCGAAGCCGACGTTCGCGCCCACCCTGCGGATGGGGCGGCCGAGGACGAGGTGCTGCAACAGCGACACCGGCGCTCGATCCGGCGCCGTCTCGAGCGCCGCCTCAACGGGCACCAGCTCGAGGACCGGCTCATCGAGATCGAGGTCGAGGAACCCTTCCAGCCCGCCTTCGAGGGGTTCGCCGGCACCGGCCTCGAGGAGGTGGGGACCTCGCTATCCGACTTCTTCTCGCAGATGGCCCCGCCGCGCAAGAAGACCAAGCGCATGACTGTCGCCGACGCCCGCACCGCGCTGGTGGAGGAGGAGACGGACCGCCTCATCGACATGGACCGGGTCTACGACGACGCCATTCGCGATGTCGAGGACGACGGCATCGTGTTCATCGACGAGATGGACAAGATCTGCGGTCAGCACAGCGAGCACGGCCCCGACGTGAGCGGCGAGGGGGTGCAGCGCGACCTGCTTCCGTTGCTGGAGGGCTCGACGGTGAGCACCCGCTACGGGCCTGTCCACACCGACCACATCCTCTTCATCGCGGCCGGGGCCTTCACCATGTCGCGACCGAGCGACCTCATCCCCGAGATGCAAGGGCGCTTCCCGATCCGCGTCGAGTTGAGCAGCCTCAGCGAGTCTGACCTGCAGCGGATCCTCGTCGAGCCGAGCAACGCGCTCACTCGTCAGTACTCCGCGCTGCTCGGAACCGAAGGCGTGGAATTGCGCTTCAGCGCCGATGGCATCGGCGAGATCGCTCACCAGGCGCACGCCGTCAACGAGCAGGACGAGAACATCGGGGCGCGCCGCCTCTTCACCGTTCTCGAGAAGGTGCTCGAGGAGGTCTCGTTCCGCGCCGAGGACTTCACGGACAAGGCCGTGGAGGTGGACGCCGAGTACGTCCGCTCCCGCCTCGTCGACCTCGTCCGCAACGACGACCTCCGCAAATTCATCCTATGACTCTCTGATGGCCAGCCGGCGCGCGAGGCGCGCCGAGGGGAGGGGTGAGCAGGGTCGGATTCATTGCGACCCTGCGAGGGGCGGGGATCTGCCCCGCCCTGTAGAATCGAGTCCATCACACACGCCTCGGTCAGTCCGGCACAGGTGCCCCTCTCGGGGTCGTGACGGGCGATCACCCGAGGCGGAGGAACACACCAACCCGAGGAGGCACGCCCATGCCGGCGACAACCCTCCGCCAGCTTCTCGAGGCCGGAGTGCACTTCGGCCACCAGACCAGCCGGTGGAACCCACAGATGCGCCCGTACATCTTCACGGCGCGCAATGGCATCCACATCATCGACCTGCAGCAGACGCAGAGGGCGCTCGATGACGCCTGCAGCTTCCTGCGCCAGCTCGTCGCCGACGGCGACAAGGTCATGTTCGTGGGCACCAAGAAGCAGGCCCAGGACGCCATCCAGGACGCCTGCGCGCGCAGCGGCCAGCATTACGTCACGCACCGCTGGATGGGTGGCATGCTGACCAACTTCCCGGTCATCCAGCGGCGCCTGCGCCGCCTGCTCGAGCTGCGCACCATGCAGGAGAGCGGCGACTTCGAGCGCATGAGCACCAAGGAGGCCAACGTCCACCGCGACGACCTCGACCGCCTCGAGGCCAACTTCGCGGGGATGGTCAACATGAAGAGGCTTCCCGGCGCCCTCTTCGTCATCGACTGCAAGAAGGAGCGCCTCGCTGTCAGTGAGGCCAACAAGCTGGGCATCCCCATTGTGGCCATCGTCGACACCAACTGCGATCCCAATGAGATCCAGCACGTCATCCCCGGCAACGACGACGCCATCCGCTCCTGCAAGCTCATCGTCAACACGATCGCCGACGCCATCCTCGAGGGTCAGCAGCTTCTCAGTGAGCGCGAGATGCGCGAGAGAGAGGAGACGGCCGCCCGCGAACGCCAGGACCGCGAGGCCGCGGAGCGTGCCGCGGCGGCGCAACCCAAGGCCGACACCGAGGAGGGCACCGCGGAGGTCGCCCTCGAGGAGTTCGCTGGTGCGAGCGCCGCCGGTGACGCGGAGGCGAGCTGATGGCTGAGATCACAGCCGCTCAGGTCAAGGTGCTGCGCGAGCTGACCGGTGCCGGCATGATGGACTGCAAACGCGCGCTCACCGAGACGGAGGGCGACATCGACAAGGCCAAGGACTGGCTGCGCGCCAAGGGTATGGCGCGTGCCGCCGACCGCGCCGGCCGGTCGGCCAACGAGGGCCGCGTCGAGGCGTACGTCCACGACGGCGGCGTCTCCGGGCAGAAGCTCGGCGTGCTCGTCGAGGTCAACTGCGAATCCGATTTCGTGGCCAAGACGGACGACTTCAAACAGCTCGCCAGGGAACTTGCCCTGCAGGTCGCCGGCCGCGCTCCGCTGTACGTCCGCCGCGAGGATGTACCCGCGGGAGTGGTACAGCGCGAGCGCGCCGTCTTCCTGGCGCAGGTCGTCGACAAGCCCGCCAACATCCAGGACAAGATCATCGAGGGCAAGCTCAACGCGTACTTCGCGGAGATCTGCCTCCTCGAGCAGCACCTGATCCGCGACGAGGCGAGCAAGAAGAAGGTGACCGACCTGATCAACGAGGCCGTGGCCAAGGTTGGCGAGAACATCACGGTTGCCCGTTTTGCGCGCTTCAAGGTCGGCGAAGGCGCCACGATCACGGGGAACGGCCCGTCGTCGGGGGAGGACGGCGCCGTACCGCCGTCGCCGAACTGAGCGGGCCACCGGTCATTGCCGGGGCGGCTGCCGCAACGGCGGCACCCGCGCGAGGCGAGCGCGCCCCGGTCTTCTCCCGCGTCATCCTCAAGCTGAGCGGCGAGGCCCTCCTCGGTCAGCAGTCCTCGGTGAGCATTCATCTGCCCACGGTCCGCAGCATGGCCGAGGAGATCGCCAAGGTCCACGCCCGCGGCGTCGAGATCGCCGTGGTCATCGGGGGCGGCAACATCGTGCGCGGCATGGAGGCGAGCGCCCACGGCCTCGACCGCGTCGCGGGCGACTACATGGGTATGCTGGCCACGGTCATCAACTCGCTGGCCCTGCGCGACGCGCTGGAGCAGCTCGGCATCGAGACCCGCGTCCAGTCGGCGATCGCCATGCAGCAGGTCGCCGAGCCGTTCATCCCACGGCGCGCCATCCGCCACCTCGAGAAGGGCCGTGTCGTGATCCTTGCGGCCGGCACCGGCAATCCCTTCTTCACCACGGACACCACCGCAGCGCTCCGTGCGGCTGAGATCGGCGCCGACGTGCTGCTCAAGGCGACCAAGGTGGACGGCATCTACACCGCCGACCCGCTGCGCGACCCCACGGCGACGCGCCTGCGTCACCTCTCCTACATGGAGGTGCTCAACCGCGGGCTGACGGTCATGGACAACACCGCCCTCACCCTGTGCATGGACAACGGCACGCCGATCATCGTCTTCGACCTCCTTGCCGAAGGCAGCATCGACCGCGTCGTGCTCGGCGAGGACATCGGGACGCGAGTCGACGCGAGTGCGGGCGGCGGATGAGCGATCGTACCCGCTCCGAGGACTCCCAGGCGCAGATCCAGGAGCGCCTGCTCGACGCCGAGGTGCGCATGGAGAAGAGCCTGGAGTCGCTCGCCAAGGAGCTCGGCGGCATCCGTACCGGCCGGGCCATCCCCTCGCTGATCGAGCGCGTGCTCGTCGACTACTACGGCGCCCCGACTCCTCTGCAGAGCATCGCCGGGGTCACCGCCCCGGAGGCGCGTCTGCTGGTCATCCAGCCCTACGACCGCACCTCCATCCAGGCAATCGAGAAGGCGCTCCAGAAGGGCGACCTGGGCATGAATCCCACCAACGACGGCCAGGTGATCCGCATCGCCATCCCGGCGCTCACCGAGGACCGTCGTCGCGAGTTCGCCAAGCTCGTCAAGCAGAAGGCCGAGGAGGCGCGCATCGCGGTGCGCAACATCCGTCGCGACGAGGTCGAGCACCTGCGCAAGATGGAGAAGGACGGTCACGTCTCCAAGGACGAGATCGAGCGCAACATCGCCACGGTGCAACACATCACCGACGGTTTCATCGGCAAGATTGACGACTTCGCCGAAAGGAAGGAGGCTGAGATCCTCGAGGTCTGACCTCGAGCCGTCCGCCTCCCGAAACCGCCGGCGGGACCGAAGCGTTCAGTACAAATGATGCAGAGACCTCCAGCGCCAGCCTCCGTGCCCGAGCCGTCCCGCCCCGAGCTGCCGCGCCACATCGGCATCATCATGGACGGCAACGGCCGCTGGGCCCGGAGCCGCCACCTCCCTCGCGCGGCGGGTCACCGCGCCGGGGTGGCCACGATCCGCCCCGTCATGGAGGCCTGCAACGAGGCCGGCGTCCACATCCTCACTCTCTATGCGTTCAGCACCGAGAACTGGTCGCGTCCGCGTCATGAGGTCGCCGCGCTCATGCAGCTGTTCGGCGAGACGATCGACTCCGAGGTGGACGAGATGCACGCGGAGGGCATCCAGATCCGCGCCATCGGGGATCGCAGCAAGCTCAGCGACCGCCTCCAGCGGAAGGTGCGCGCCGCGGAGGACCTCACCAGCGGCAATACGCGCGCCATTCTCAACGTCGCCATCAATTACGGCGGCCGCAGCGAGATCGTTGCGGCAGTCCGCGACCTCGCCGCCCGCGGCTGCGACCTCGCCGCCCTCGACAACGACACCCTCGCCGGCGCTCTCTACACCGCGGGCCTGCCCGACCCCGACCTGATCGTCCGCACCGCCGGCGAGATGCGCATCAGCAATTTCATGCTCTGGCAGGCGGCCTACGCCGAGATCTACATCACCGAGACGCTCTGGCCCGATTTCGACGCCCACGCCATCGAGGGCGCCCTCGCCGCCTATGCCCGGCGCGACCGCCGCTTCGGGGCGGTGCGGGTTGAGGCGGCGCTGCCGGCGCCCGCGTCGCTCTGAGCGACCCCACCGTCGCCGGTGACCCCGCCGCCGCGGTCATGCCGGCATCCGCGACAGCGGCGCGCTGGGTCTCGGGGGTCCTCCTGCTCCTCGTCGTCGCCGGCGCCGTGGCGGCAGGTGGGCCTGTGTTCGTGGCAGTCGTCGCTGCCGCCGCGGCCCTGGGAGCGTGGGAGTTCGCGGGGCTGGCAGGCCGCCTCGACGCGGCCCCGCCGCCCTGGCTGCTCCTGCCACTGACGGTCTGGCTGGCCATCCGTTACGCCGTCCCCGGCAACCCGCCGGCGCTCGACATCGGGCTGGGCGCAGCCGTGGTCGCCGGCCTGACCGGCCTGGTGGTGTCCGCAACCTCGTGGCGCAGCTGGATGGCGGCCGTCGCCGGCTCGGTGTATGTGGGCTTCACCCTCGGGTTCTACGTCGCCCTGATCTCGTGGCGACCGGCAGACCACTGGTTCGGCGTCGAGGCCGTTGCCGTGCCCGTGGCCGCCGTGGTCCTCTGCGACACCGCCGCCTACCTCGCCGGCAGCGCTCTCGGCAGGCATCGCTTCTTCCCGCACATCTCACCGCGCAAGTCCGTCGAGGGCGCCGCCGCCGGCCTGGTCGCGGCCGTCGTGGCGGCGGCAGTCCTCGGCCGCGTGTTCCTCGGGATCGCGCCATGGCTGGGCGCACTCGAGGGCCTGCTCGTCGGGGTCGTCGCCCAGGCCGGCGACCTCGCCGAGTCCGCCCTCAAACGCCAGGCGGGTGCCAAGGATTCCGGCAGCCTGATCCCAGGCCACGGCGGCCTGCTCGATCGGCTCGACAGCCTCGTCCTCGTCGCCCCCGCCGTGTACTGCTTCTACCGGCTCATCTCGCTCGCCTGAGGGCTCACGGACAGAGGGCTTCGCAGAGAATGAGGCGATGAGCACCATTTCCACGGCCGTGGAGGCCAGGCGGCGCCGGGTGGTGCTGCTCGGCGCCACCGGCTCGATCGGTGTGCAGTGCTGCGACGTCATCAGCCGTTTTCCCGCGCTGTTCGAGCTCGTCGGCGTGGCCGCGGGCAGCGACGTCGCCGGCCTGTCCAGCGTCGTCCAGCGCTTCGGCGTCCGCCGCTCGGCCCTGGTGTCGCCGCCCCCCGGTGAGGTCCTGCCGCCGGGAATGGGCTCGGGCGTCGAGGCGGTCTGCGAGCTGGCCGCCATGGAGTGCGAGGTCGTGTGCGTGGCCATCCCGGGCGCGGCCGCGCTCCTCCCCACGCTGGCGGCGCTGGACGCGGGCCGGACCATCGCCACCGCCACCAAGGAGGTGCTGGTGATGGCGGGGGAGATGGTCAGGGCACGCGCGGCGGCCACCGGCGCCCGCATCCTGCCCGTCGACAGCGAGCACAGCGCGTTGTGGCAGTGCCTCCGCGGCGAGCGCGCCGACAGCGTCAGCCGCCTCGTTCTGACCGCCAGCGGGGGTCCTTTCCGGGAGCGCGACCCGGCCACCTTCGCCACGGTCACCGTGGAAGAGGCGCTGCGCCACCCGACGTGGACGATGGGCCCCAAGGTCACGATCGACTCCGCGACGATGATGAACAAGGGGCTGGAGATCATCGAAGCCCACTTCCTCTTCGACGTCGCCTACGCGCAGATCGGCGCCGTCATCCACCCGCGCAGCATCGTGCACTCCTTCGTCGAGTTCATCGACGGCGCCGTCGTCGCCCAGCTCGGCGTGCCGGACATGCGCGTTCCGATCGCCCTGGCCATCGCGGACGGCCGCCGGCTGCCCGGCATCGCGGCGCCGGCGCGACTCACCGACGGGGCCGCGCTGGAGTTCTTCGAGGTGGACGCGGCCAGGTTCCCGGCCGTCGGCCTGGCCCGCTCCGCGGGCGAGCGGGGAGGGATCGTTCCGGCCGTGCTCAACGCCGCCAACGAGGTGGCGGTGGCCGCCTTCCTGGAGCGGCGCATCGGCTACGACGCCATCGTGTCCCTTGTCGGCGATGCGGTCGGAGCCGTGGCGAACGTGACCGACCCTTCGCTCGGCGACGTCCTCGACGCTGACGCCTGGGCGCGTCGCTTCACCAGCGAACGGATCGGCGGAGCAGTGACCAGCGCATGACACTCGACATCCTGGCCATCGTCGGGGCGGTCATCCTGGTGTTGCTCACCGTGGTGCTCGTCCACGAGGGCGGCCATTTCATCGTCGGCAAGCTGTGCGGGATCCGCGTCGACGAATTCGCGGTGGGCTTCGGTCCGCGGATCGCCGCCAGGAAGATCGGCGAGACCACGTACTCGCTGCGCATCATCCCGGCCGGCGGCTTCGTGCGCATGGCCGGCATGCTCGGCCTCGCCGGCGAGGCGGACGCGGGGGAGCGCAACTTCTACCGGGCGTCCATCCCCAAACGACTGGCCACGATCATGGCGGGGATCGTCTCCAACATGATCTTCGCGGGCCTCCTGTTCACCGCCCTGCAGATGCTGCCCAACGGCTCCCAGGTGCAGCCCGGCGCAGCCGCCCAGCAGGTCGGCCTGCGCGACGGCGACGTGATCCTCAGCGTCGACGGCCGGGTCATCCGCCACGACACCGCCGCCGACGTGTCCAACGACCTGCACGCCGCCACCGCGAACGCCGCCGGCCGTCCCATGGCGGTCGTCTACAGCTCCGGCTCCTCGATCCACTCGACCACGATCGTCCCCTCGCTGATCATCGTTAACGGGATCACGGCGCCGGCCGGCTCCAGCCCATCGGCGTCGCCGCTGCCGGCGTCGGGCAGCGGCGCGGTGACCAGGGTCGCCGACCTGCCCGTGGGCGAGGAGTTCGTCGTCACCGCGGTCAACGGCCAGGCCGTGTCGAGTGGTGACCCCGCGAAGGTTGCGGGGGGCAGCGGTCCGGGCACCGTCTCCGGGTTCCTCATCAACGCCGACGGCACCCGGGGGCCCACCTACACACAGCTGGCCGCGTCGGGGATCACCGATGGCAGTGGCAAGGCCGGCGCGATCCAGGCAGCGTGGCGCCTTGGGGTGTCGCCCAACTTCGACGGGGAACCGGTGGTGCAGGCCCTGGCCGACGGCTTCGGCCAGATCCCGACCTTCGTCACGACCACCTTCACCGACCTGTCCAACCTGATCACCAACCCCAAGAGCGGCGGCATCACCGGCCCCCAGGGGTTGTCAGGACCGGTGGGAATCGTGCGAGAGACCGTCACGGCGACACACCAGGGAGGCCGCTCCCTGGCCTTCTGGATCGCCTTCGTGAGCATGAACCTCGGGCTCGTCAACGTTCTGCCCATCCCGTTCCTCGACGGGGGCAAGGCCTTCCTCATCGTCATCGAGGCGATCCGCCGCCGCCGCCTCGATCCCCGCCGCGAAGCCCTCATCTACGCCATCGGGCTGGCCGCCGTTGTGCTGTTTGCCATCTATGTCACCATCGGAGACGTCACGAGACCCCAATGAGCACCATCACCCGCCGCGCCACCATCCCTGTCAACGTCGGCGGCGTCGTCGTCGGCGGCGCTGCCCCGATCCCGGTGCAGACCATGACCAAGACGCAGACCGAGGATGTCAGCGCGACGCTCGCCCAGATCGAGCGGGCCGCCAAGGCGGGAGCCGACATCATCCGGGTCACCTGCGACACGCCGGAGGCCGGCGTGGCCATGCGCGAGATCGTCAAGGGGTCGCCGATCCCGGTGATCGCGGACGTCCATTACGACGCGCCATTGGCACTGCGCGCGCTGGAGGCCGGCATCGCCTGCCTGCGCCTCAACCCCGGCAACATCACCGACCCCGGCAAGGTGCGTGACATCGCCAACGAGGCGGCCGCGCGCAACGTGCCGATCCGGATCGGTGTCAACAGCGGCAGCATCCCGCAGCGCAAGGAACTGGATCGCGGCCGCGGGGCGAGCATCGACGAGACGGCCGGGCACATGGTGGACGCAGCCCTCGGCCACATCCGCATCCTCGAGGAACTCGACTTCCGCAACATCAAGGTGTCNNAGCGTGAAGAGCGCCATGGGCATCGGCATCCTGATCGCCGAGGGCATCGGCGACACCATCCGCGTCTCGCTGGTCGGCGAGCCTGAGGACGAGGTCCGCGTGGGCCGGCAGATCCTCCAGAACCTCAGCGAGAAGGGGAACGGCCCCAACCTCATCGCGTGCCCCACCTGCGGCCGCCTCGAGATCGACATGTTCCCGATGGTGGCGCGCGTCGAGGAGGCGCTCCGCGACGTCCGGCGCACCATCAACGTCTCGGTGATGGGCTGCGTGGTCAACGGTCCCGGCGAGGGCATGCACGCCGACATCGGCATTGCCGGCGGTCGCCAGAAGGGCATCCTCTACCGCGGCGGCAAGGTGATCGCCTCGATGCCACAGGAACAGCTGATCGCGCAACTGATCACGGAGCTGCGGGCGATCGCCGCCGAGGACGCGCGCCTCATCGCCGCCGGGGAGCCGCTGCCCACCGGGCTCGGCGGCAGCGACGCGCCTCTGCACGCGTTGCCGATGGCTGTCGGCTGACCGGGCACTGAGCCGGAGCCCTCACGACGCCGACAAGCGGCGGCTGACGCCGGGCTAGAAGCTTAGAAGCCGTTCTGGCTGAGCCAGGTCGTGGCAACGTCGGTGACGCTCTGGCCGGACACGTCCACCTGGGAGTTGAGCCCCACCATCACGTCAGTGGTCAGCTTGGCCGCGATCGGCGCCATGAGGTTGGCGATGGCCGGGTGTGCCGAGAGCACATCGGCACGCACGATCAGGCCGGCATTGTCCGCCGGGAAGAGCTTCTTGTCGTCGGTCAGCGCGGTGAGGTTGTCGGCCTTGAGAGCGGCGTCGGTGGTGAACACCTCGGCTGCGTCGCACTGGTTGTTGGCGAGCACCTTCTCTCCACCGGCGGCGACGTCGGTGAGACCCGGGTACGTCGACCACACCGACCCATAGGTGCTGGCCAGCCCTGGCAGGCCGTCACTGCGGGTGCGGAACTCAGACGCGATGCAGATCTTCACGTCGGTGTGCTGCTGGAGGTACGCGGTGAAACTGGTCAGCGTCGACCCGAACTTCGAGGTGTCGGCACTGCGGATGCCGATGCCGTTGGTGTCGTTGAACTTGGTCTCGCTGGTCCAGCACAGGTTGTTGGCGGCGTCGAGCTGCTGCACCTTGTTGAAGGCCTGGTCGAGGTCGCCGATGGTGGGGGTGACGTTGAGGTACTGGGCGCCGAGCTCGGTCCCGGTGTACTGCCAGAGCAGCTGGATCTGGTTGCTGGCGATGGCCTGGCCGATCGCAGGGTCGGCGGCCTTGGTGGTGTCGTCGATGGTGAAGTTGTGCTTGCCCAGCTCGATCTTGGTGATGGCGGCGAGCAACGCCTCTTCGGTGAAGGACTTGGCGCCGATCTTCAGGCTTGCCCCAGCCCCGTCCGTGGACGAGGTGTTGGTGATGGCGCAGGGACTGCTGGTGGCACCGCCTGAGCTGGTCGTCGCTGTCGGCGTCGCTGATCCGCAGGCGGGGAGGATCGCTCCCGCGGCCACGGCGGACACGGCAAAGAGCATTCGTCCTCGGGTCATTGTCTATGCCTCCGTCGAGCCTAGATGGTCGGTGTCACCACTGTTTCGACCAGGCTGAGGGCCCAGTCACTGAGGATTGCCAGTGCTGCCACAAGGACTGCGCCAGTGATGATGACATGCTCGCTGAAATTGCCGTAGCCCGCGGCTATCACGTCGCCCAGCCCACCTCCGCCGACGAAGTTGCCGAGTGTCGCCGTGCCCACGATGAGGACGAGGCTGGTGCGCAGGCCCGCGAAGATGCCGGGGGCNNAAGGCTCTCATCGACCCCCTGCAGGGCCGCGACGGTGTTGCGCACGATGGGCAGGAGCCCGTAGACGGTGAGCGCCTCCACAGTGGCGGCCAGGCCAAGCCCGCTGATCGTGCTGGCGATGGCCAGCGCCCCCACCGAGGGGATGGCCTGGCCGAGGTTGGCGGGGAGGAACGCCATGGTCCGTCCCACCCTGCCGCGCCGGGCAAGCCCGATGCCGAGCGCGCAGCCGACCAACGCCGAGAGGACGAAGGAGATGGCCACGAGCTCGATGTGGCGGATCAGCCGCGAGGAGATGAACGCCGGTGTGAGCACGAAGGAGTCGCCCAGCCGGCCCGGGGTCACGTTGAGGAAGACGACCAGTGCCAGCAGCGCGACCGCGACCATCGCCGGGACACGGAACACCCGCAGCCGGATGCCGGTCGGTTTGCTGGCGGCTGCGATCACCGGGCCGCCTCGCGGATGGTCGCGGAGTCGAGAGACCCCAGCCAGTTGCTGCCGTCGACGACCGAAACCCGTCCGTCGGCGGACCTCAGCGTGGCGTCCAGCGCGTCGCGCAGCGACGCCGTCAGCGGCACCTCGACATCAGGGTGCGGGCCGTCGCGTGTAAGCGGCACATTGCGCACCGGCAGCAGCGCGAGACGGCGCAGCAGCAGGTTGTCGCCGAGGAACTCCTCGACGAAGCCTGTCCTTGGATGGAGAAGCAACTCGGCGGGAGTGTCGTACTGAGCCAGCCGTCCGCCGTCGGCGAAGAGGGCCACGCGGTCGCCGAGTCGCACCGCCTCGTCGATGTCGTGCGTCACGAACACGATCGTCTTGCGCACCACCTCCTGGAGGCGCAGCAGCTCCTGCTGGAGGCGCAGCCTCACGATCGGGTCGATTGCCCCGAAGGGCTCGTCCATCAGCAGGATGGGCGGGTCAGCCCCGAGAGCCCGGGCCACGCCGATGCGCTGACGCTGACCGCCACTGAGCTCCGACGGGCGGCGGCGCGCGTACTCGGCAGGAGGCAGGCCGACGAGGTCGAGCAGCTCTTCGACGCGCGCGTCGACCCGCGCCCTGTTCCAGCCGAGCAGGCGGGGCACGGTGGCGACGTTGTCGGCGACGGTCTGGTGTGGGAACAGTCCCACCTGCTGGATCACGTAGCCGATGCCACGGCGCAACTGCTCGGCTGGCAGGGTGGCCGTGTCGACGTCGTCGATGAGGATCCGGCCATCGCTCGGCTCGACGAGGCGATTGATCATGCGAAGCGTGGTGGTCTTGCCACATCCCGAGGGCCCGACCAACACGACGATCTCGCCCGCCTGGATCTGGAGGTCGAGCGAGCGCACCACGACGCGGTCCCCGTAGCGGCGCGTGACCGCCTCGAAGGTGATCACGCCGCCGCCCCTGCGCGCATTCCCCGCGACAGCGTGTTCTGCGCAAGACCGAGCACACGGTCGACAAGGAGCGCCAGCGCCGCGGCCGGGATCACGCCGGCGAGCACCTCCGCGGTGCTGGCGTCGCGGATGCCGGCAAGGATCGGCTGGCCGAGGTCGTTGGCCCCGACCGTGGCACCGACGGTCGCGATGGCCACCACCATCACCGTGGCCTGCCTGAAGCCGGCGAGGATCAGCGGCAGCGCCAGGGGAAGCTGGACCTGGCGGAGGCGCTGGGTGGCCGACATCCCCATGCCCACGGCGGCGTCGAGCACGGATGGGTCCACGCCCTGCACGCCGACCACGGTGTTGCGAACGATCGGCAGCAGCGCGTAGACGGTGAGCCCGATCTCCACTGGGAGATCGCCGATGCCGAAGTAGTAGGCCAGAGACGTGAACAGCGCGAAGCTCGGCAGGGTGATCGCCACCGCCGCGACGCCCAACACGACACCGCGGAGGCGGCCGTACCGCGCCGCGGCCACGCCGAGGCTGACACCGATGACGCCGGCGGCGAGCATGGACACCGCCACGATGACCAACTGATCGACCAGCTGCGCCTCGAGGACTGCCCAGTTCTGCTGGACGTAGTGGATCAGGTCCACCGCCTACCGCTCCACCTGTCGTTCCGGCGTGAGCGGCGGAGTATACGGACATCGGCGCGCGCCGATCACGCGTGGCGGGCGCGACGACCGGGGCGACGCGCGGCCATCCGTATACTCGGCCGCCATGACCCGGGAGCACAGCCTCAGTCAGATCGCCTCCAAGAGCGAGGACTTCGACCGTTGGTACGTCGACGTCGTCCGCCGTGCGGAACTCGCCGACTACACGCCTGTCCGCGGCTGCATGGTCATACGGCCATACGGCTACGCGCTCTGGGAGCGGACCCGCGACGCGCTCGACGCCATGATCAAGCGCACTGGGCACGAGAACATGTACTTCCCGCTGCTCATCCCGGAGAGCTACCTGGCCAAGGAGGCCGAGCACGTTGAGGGCTTCGCGCCCGAGGTGGCCTGGGTGACCCACGGCGGCGACAAGGAGCTTGATGAGCGCCTCGCCATCCGCCCCACCAGCGAAACCATCATCTGCTCGATGTACGCGGATTGGATCCACTCCTGGCGGGACCTCCCGGTGCTCATCAACCAGTGGGTGAACGTGTGTCGCTGGGAGAAGCGCACCCGCCTCTTCCTGCGCACGACCGAATTCCTCTGGCAGGAGGGCCACACGTTCCACGCCACCGACGAGGAGGCGGCCGCCGAGGTCGACACCATGCTGGAGTGTTACCGCGAACTGGCCGAGGACTGGCTGGCGATGCCCGTGATCAAGGGTCGCAAGACTGAATCAGAGAGGTTCGCCGGCGCCCGCTACACGCTCAGCATCGAGGCGATGATGTCCGACGGCTGGGCACTCCAGGCAGGCACGTCACACCACCTGGCCCAGAACTTCACCACCGCGTACGGGATCAAGTACACAGACAGGACCAATACCGAGCAGCACCCCTTCCAGACGTCCTGGGGCCTGTCGACGCGGATCATCGGCGGGCTGATCATGGCCCACGGCGACGAGGCCGGCCTGATCATCCCGCCGCGTGTGGCGCCGATTCAGGTCGCGGTCGTGCCGATTGCGCGCAGCAACGACGACGACGCGGCACGGCTGGTCGAGGATGCCTGCGCCCGGCTCGAACGCGAGGCAGGACCCGACGTCCGCCTCCGGGTCGACCGCCGCGAGGGTCTTCGCCCCGGCGACAAGTTCGCACACTGGGAACTCCGCGGCGTGCCGCTGCGCATCACCGTCGGCGCCAGGGACCTGGGAGACGGCCAGGTCACCGTGGTCCGCCGTGTTGACGGCGGACAGACGCTGGAGCCGCTCGAGGGCCTGGGTGCGCGTCTACCCGACATGCTCGCTGCCGCCCAGGTGGCGACGCGGGCACGGGCCCAGCGGCTCCTCGATGAGCGCAGCGTCGACGTGTCCTCGCTCGACGAGCTGATCGCCGCCTTCGCCGAACGGGCGGTCTTCGCCAGCGGGCCGTTCTGCAACCTCGACGAGTGCGAGGCCGCCGTCAAGGCCGCGGTGCACGCCGCGACGGTGCGCAACCTGCGGGCCGACCGAACCGCCGACGGTGCGCCCTGCATCGCCTGCGGGCGGCCGGCTGAAGACGTCGCGCTCATCGCCCGCGCCTACTGAGCGAGCCGCCGCCACCACCTCGAATGGCGCAACCTGTCGCAACTTGCCCCGGCCACCGTGGTTTTGGAGATCACCGAGCACGAGCTGATCCGCGATTACGACGCGCTCAGCCGCGTCCTCGCCTCCTACCGCGCCGAGGGCATCCGCTTTGCCCTCGACGACGTCGGCGAGGGTCACTCCACCCTTGAGTTGCTCGCCGCCTCGGCGAGCGAGTTCCTGAAGCTCGGACGCAGTGTCACCATGACCTCGAGCCGCCTCGGGTCGCGCGCGGCCATGGAGGCGACCGTGGCGTTCGCGAGAGCCAGCGGTGCTGTGGTCATCGCCGAGGGTGTCGAGAACGAGTTCGTGGCCGACCTGATGAAAGCGGCCGGGATCAGACTGGGGCAGGGCTTCGGGCTCGGCAAGCCGACTGCGGCCGCTGAGGTCGAGGACGTGGGTGCCGCCCTCGCCGGTCGCGCCGCGCCTCAGCGGCCTGCGCCCCCGTCACGGGACAAGCACCGCCCACAGGACGGCTGTCCCGGAGTAGCCGCGGCGGTCCGCCCACCGGCAGGGGACAGGTTCGAGTTGATCGTGGGCCGGGTACCATGATCAGGGAGATGGCGATCGACGAACTCCTCTCCAAGACCGCGTACCTCCGCGACGAGGAACGCGACGTGTTGGAACGCGCCTACGCCCTCGCCGAGCGTGCCCACGAGGGTCAGTCCCGGCTGAGCGGCGAACCCTACGTCACCCACCCGCTTGCGGTCGCGGGCATCCTCGCCGATCTCGGGCTCGACGCCGACACCCTCACTGCCGCGCTGCTCCACGACACCGTCGAGGACACAGACGTCACCCGCGAGCAGGTCGCGGACCAGTTCGGCGCCCATGTGGCCAAGCTCGTCGACGGGGTCACCAAGCTCGGCAAGATCCATGTGCACACGCGCGAGCAGGCCCAGGCGGAGAACATCCGCAAGATGCTCGTGGCCATGGCGGAGGACATCCGCGTGGTGCTGATCAAGCTGGGCGACAGGCTCCACAACATGCGCACGGTGGGGGCGCACACCGAGGAGCGCCGCCTTCGCATCTCGCGTGAGACGCTCGACATCTACGCGCCCCTGGCTCACCGCCTCGGCATCTGGCAGATCAAGGGCGAGCTCGAGGATCTCGCGTTCGCGCAGCTGGACCCGGACAACCACCGCGCGGTCGCGGCCCTGGTCAGCAAGGCCGCCGAGGAGCGGGGAGCCTTCATCAAGGACGTCACCGAGATCCTCCAGCGCGAGTTCGAGAGGCTGGACATCGCCGCCGAGTTCTCGGGCCGCCCCAAGCACATCTACAGCATCCACGACAAGATGGAGCGCTCCCACAAGGAGTTCGACGAGATCTACGACCTGATCGCGTTGCGCGTTCTCGTGGAGAGCATCAAGGACTGCTACGGCGCCCTGGGGACCATCCACTCGCTGTGGAAGCCGATTCCGGGCCGCTTCAAAGACTACATCGCCATGCCCAAGGGCAACGGTTACCAGTCGTTGCACACCACAGTGGTGTCGCACACCGGGGAGCCCATGGAGGTGCAGATCCGCACCAGGGAGATGCACAGCACAGCGGAATACGGCATCGCCGCGCACTGGCACTACAAGGAGGGGGCGCAGCCGACGCGATTCGACGAGCGCTACGGCTGGCTGCGCCTGCTCATGGACTGGCAGAAGGAGGTGCTCGACGCAGAGGCCTTCGTCGACACCGTCAAGGTTGACATCTTCCAGGACGAGGTGTTCGTGTTCACCCCCAAGGGGGATGTGCGCTCGCTGCCTGTGGGAAGCACGCCCGTCGACTTCGCGTACCGCGTCCACACCGACGTCGGCCACCACTGCATCGGCGCCAAGGTGAACAGCCGCATGGTGGCGCTCGACTACCACCTCCAGAACGGCGACATCGTCGAGGTGCTCACCACCAAGGGCGCGCACGCCCCCAGCCGTGACTGGCTCACCTTCGTGAAGACGAGCAGTGCCCGGGAGAAGATCCGCAGCTGGTTCAAGAAGGAGCGCCGCGAGGAGAACGTCCAGAAAGGCCGCGAGCAGCTCGACAAGGAGTTCCGCCGGCTCCGCCAACAGGCGCTCGGATCGCTCAAGGACGAGCGCATGCTCGAGCTTGCCGAGGATTTCAAGTTCACCACCATCGACGACTTCCTTGCCGCGGTCGGGTATGGCGACGTCAGCGCTCGCGGGGTGGTGCTGCGCTACAGCGACCGCGAGTCGCCGGACCAAGCCAGCGAGACCACGGTGCTGGGCATCCCGCTCACCAGCTCGCCGCCGGCCAGCGACGGCCACGTCCGCGTGCACGGCATGACCGACATGCTGACCACGCTGGCGCAGTGCTGCAAGCCGCTCCTCGGCGACACAGTGCGCGGCTACATCACCCGAGGCAAGGGGGTCACCGTGCACCGTGCGGACTGCGTCAACGTCCGCAACGCAGCCGACCCCGACCGCATCGTCGAGGTGGAATGGGAGCGCGGCAGCCACCAGGTGTTCCCGGTCAACATCAAGATCGAGGCGTGGGATCGCACCGGCCTGCTCCGCGACATCGCGGCCGTCATCGCGGAGTCGAAGATCAACCTCTCGGGGGCCGACGTCCAGGTGTACGACGACCGCACCGCGGTGATCTCCACCATCGTGGAGATCGCCAACCTCACCCAGCTCAGCCGTCTCCTCGAACGCCTCGAGGGCGTGCGGGACGTGCACACGGTGGCTCGCGAAGCCGTCTGAGCCTGCCTGCGCCGCGGGCCGGGGGGGTCTCCTGCGACGAGGGCGCCGGTACACTCGGGCGGCGATGAGCCCGATCACACCTCCGCGCGGCACCAGGGACCTGCTGCCTGACGAGGCCCCGGCGTGGCGCTGGGTCCACGAGCTGCACGCGGCCGCGGCGGCGCGGCACGGCTACCGATACATCGATACACCCATCTTCGAGCAGACGGACCTGTTCTCCCGCGGCATCGGCGGCGGCACCGACATCGTCGAGAAGGAGATGTACACGTTCACCGATCGCGGCGGCCGTTCGATGACCCTGCGCCCGGAGGGAACGGCGCCCGTGCTTCGCGCCGTCCTCGGCGCCCACCTCGAACAGCTCCTCCGGCCCGTGCGCGTGCACTACGCGATGCCCATGTTCCGCTACGACAGGCCGCAGGCGGGTCGATACCGTCAGTTTGCCCAGCTCGGCGTGGAATGCATCGGCGAACGCGACGCGTCTTACGACGCCGAGGTGATCGAGGTGGCGTGGCGGTTCATGGCCGACCTGCACATCGACGGGGTCGAGGTGCAGGTCAACAGCCTCGGCGACCGCGACGACCGTCTTCGCTATCGCGAAGCGCTGGTGGCCTACTACACGCCACTTCGCGACTCGCTGTGCGAGGACTGCCGTCGCCGCCTCGACATCAACCCTCTGCGCCTCCTCGACTGCAAGCGCGACGCCCAGTACGTCGCCGCCGCGCCGCTGCTCGGCGACCACCTCGGCGAGGCCAGCCGCGACTACTTCGCGGCCGTGGTCACGCAACTGGAGAGCGCCGCCATTCCCCACGTTCACAACCAGCGATTGGTCCGTGGGCTCGACTACTACGCGCACACGGCCTTCGAGTTCTGGCACACGTCGCTGGCGGGCGCGCAAAACGCGCTCGGCGGCGGCGGCCGCTACGACGGGCTCGCCGAGGAACTGGGTTTCAGCCCCACCCCCGGGGTGGGCTACGCGCTCGGCGTCGAACGGTTGCTCCGCATCGCCGCCGACCAGCAGGCGGCCCCCGGGCCGCACGCCTCGGCGCAGGTGGTGGTGTGCACAGCGTCGGCGGCCGCCGTCAGCCAGGGCCAGCAACTGGCCCGCGAGCTCCGCAACCGCGCGCTCGTGGTCGCCGACGTGAGCGGTCGCGGCCTCGACAAGAAGCTGCGTGAGGCGGGACGTCTCGGCGCCCGGCTGGCGCTGCTCGTCGGGCTCGAGGAGGGACTCATCCTGCGCGACCTCCAGACCCGTGAACAGCACGTCATCACCGATGACACGGCGTTGGACGCCGTGTCCGAGGCGCTGCTGCGGGCGGCGCGGGAGCCCGCAGCATGAGCACCGAGCGCACCGCCTGCGGCGCGCCGCGAGCGGCCGACGCCGGCTCGGAGGTCACCGTGTTCGGCTGGGTCGACCGGCGCCGCGACCACGGCAACCTGATCTTCCTCGACCTCCGCGACCACAGCGGCATCCTCCAGGTGGTGATCAGCCCGCAGACCGCGCCCGCGGCGCACGCGGCGGCGCACGGCGTGCGCCTCGAGTACGTCCTGCGCGTGCGTGGGAAGCTGCAACCGCGCACCGCGCAGAACGTCAACACCCGCATCGACACGGGCGAGGTCGAGCTCCACGCCGAGGAGTGCACGGTGCTCTCCGTGGCCGCCACGCCACCGTTCCCGGTGAACGAGGAGACCGACGTCGAGGAGGGCCTGCGTCTGCGTCACCGCTACCTCGACCTGCGCCGCCCGCGGCTGCAGCGCAACCTCCGCCGGCGCGCCACCTTCATCGCCAAGCTGCGCACGGTGATGACCGAGATGGGGTTCACCGAGATCGAGACGCCGATGATGATCAGGGCCACGCCGGAGGGGGCGCGCGATTACCTGGTGCCCAGCCGCCTCCAACACGGCAGCTTCTACGCGCTGCCGCAGTCGCCACAGCTTTACAAACAGCTGTGCATGGTCGCGGGTCTCGATCGCTATTTCCAGGTGGCGCGCTGCATGCGCGACGAGGACCTCCGCGCCGACCGCCAGCCCGAATTCACCCAGCTGGACATCGAGATGTCGTTCGTGGACGAGGAGGACGTCTTCGCGGTCCTGGAGCGGGCCATCTCCACGGCGTGGACGGCGAGCGGATTCCGCGGCGCGATCACCACACCGTTCCCGCGCCTCACCTGGCACGAGGCGATGGACCGCTACGGCGTCGACAAGCCGGACGTGCGCTTCGCCATGGAGCTGTGCGACCTCACCGAAACGGTGCGCGGCTGCGGGTTCCGGGTCTTCAACGACGCCGTGTCGAGTGGCGGCGTGGTCAAGGGGATCACGGTGACGGGCGGCGCAGACCTCACCCGCAGCGACATCGAGGGCCGGCTCACCGACGTGGTGCGCACATTCAAGGCCCGCGGCCTCGCCTACCTCTGGCGCCGCGAGACGGGCTGGGTCGGGGGGATCGCCAAGTTCTTCAGCGCCGCGGAGCTCGAGGCCATCGGCGAGGCCACCGGGGCCAGCGTCGGCGACGCTGTGCTGATGGTCGCCGACCGGCCATCCGTGGTGGCAGCGGCGCTGGGAGCACTGCGCAACCACGTCGCCCGGGAGCGCTCGCTCGCCGAACCCGACGAGATGGCCATGGTCTGGGTGACCGAGTTCCCCATGTTCGAGCGCGACGAGGAGACCGGTGAGGTGACCCCGCTTCACCACCCCTTCACCATGGTCCACAGCGAGGACGTCGACCTCCTCGAGAGTGAGCCATTAAGCATCCGGTCGCGCGCCTACGACATCGTCCTCAACGGTAGGGAGATCGGCAGCGGCAGCATCCGCATCACCGACCCCGCCATCCAGCGGCGGGTCTTCGCCGCCATGGGAATCGACGAGGACGCGGCGCAGCGCAAGTTCGGCTTCCTTCTCGAGGCCTTCCAGTACGGGGTGCCGCCCCACGGCGGTTTCGCTGCCGGCGTGGAGCGACTGGTCATGGAAGGGCTCGGTGAGGCCAACATCCGCGACGTCATCGCCTTCCCCAAGAACCAGCAGGCCCAGGAGCCCATGACCGGCGCGCCGGCGATGGTGGAGGAGGAGCAGCTGCGCGACCTCGGCCTGAGCCTGAGCCTGCGCCCGGTCGCGCCGGCGCCGCCCCGGGCTGTTCCGCCCGAGTAACGGCTCTTGATCAGCGGGACCTTGCGGTAGGATCGGCGTCAGCACCCGGCCGGTCGCAGCCATCCACATGCGGCTGGACCAACATCAAACGCATCGGGAACCTCATATTCGTCCGCCGGACCCCGTGCCTCCGCACCGTGCGCGTGGAGGGGGGAAGGCGCCGTGCGGGATCCCACCTGATTCTTCGGGCTCAGCCCGGACAGCGCGGCCGCCGGGTGCCAACCGCCTCGCCATCGATGGGTCTGTTCATAGCGATCCCGCACCGGGGCCGGTGCAGGGCTCGGTAGGCTGCGGCGGTGAGCCCGGGCATCGTCCTCGCCGCCGTCATCGTCGCCATCGGGGCCCAGGTGACCCGGCTGCTCGCGCCGCGGCGGGGCAACTACGTAGTCGCCGTGGTGTGCGCGGCGGCCGGCCTGCTGATCGCGGAGCTGGTGGCGCTCAGTGGTCACGGCGGCCCCTCGCTGGGCACCGTTCATCCCGCTGCCGACGCGGTGGGCATCGCCCTCGCCGAAGCTGTCGGCCTGGTTCTGTCCGCCCCGCGGCGGCTCGGTGGTCGATAATCCTGGCACAGCCTCTGTCGGCACCCACAGGAGCACCTCTGTGCGCTTCCCTCTCGGCCGATCCGGCCTGATCGCCGCCGCCGCCGCGGCCGGGGCAATCGTCTACTGGCGTGCCGGGGAGCGCGAGCGATCTCGACGGGCGGCCGACGAGATCGACGACGCGATTCTCGAGGGCCGTGAGGCGGCCGCGGCGCTCATGAGGGGCGGCGACGCCGGCACACAACCGTTTGATCAACGCTGACAAGGGGTATTTCTGAAACAGGATGACACGGACCACGTCTGAGCTTCGACTGCCGGCCGATCCTGCGTACATCGTCGTCGCCAAACGCGCCGCCTCGGCCTTTGCCGCGGTCGCGGGGTTTGACGTCGAGGCGGTGCACGACCTGACCATCGCCGTGGCCCAGGCATGCGAGAACGCGATCGCATGCGCCGTGAGGGTCGGGGGCGTCAGCGAAGGGCAGATCCGCCTCTCCTTCACCGTCGAGGGAACGCGCCTCGAGGTGCAGGTGCTCAGCAGCTGTGCGCGCGAGGTGGTCGCCCGGGCGGCGGCCGCGCGGCAGCTTGCTGTGGCAGAGGCGGGGGATCGCGAGCACCAAGAGGTGGCGGACGCCACCGACCTGGCACTCCGGCTCATGGGGCTGTTCGTCGACGACCACAGCTACAGGGTCGACGAGCGCACCGGTGGTCTGCGCGTCCGGTTGACGAAATACCGGGCGAGTTGACGATCGTGCCCCGTGACGACGGGGCCGGCGCCGAAACAGCGCGAACCATTCCCAAGCCGGCGCCGAGCGCACGCCGCGACCTCGTGCGCGGCCTTCTGCGCGAATACCGCGCCTCCCACGACCCGGCTGTCCGCGACCGCCTGGTCGACCTGAACTCCGACCTCGTGCACTTCATCGCGAGGCGCTTCGCCAACCGCGGCGAGCCCCTCGAGGACATCGAGCAGGTCGGCTTCCTCGGGCTCATCCACGCGATCGAGCGCTTCGACCCCGAGCTGGGAAACGAGTTCAGCACGTTCGCAACTCCCACCATCATGGGTGAGATCCGCCGTTACTTCCGCGACCGCTCCTGGGCCGTCCGCGTGCCCCGGCGGCTGCAGGAGAACCTGCTCCGAGTCAACGCCGCCGCGCAACAGCTCACCGGCGAGCTGGGTCGCTCACCCAGCATCTCCGAGATCGGCGAGCGCATCGGCCTCGAGCCCGAGGACGTGCTCGCCGCACTCGAGGTGTCGCCCGCCCAGCACACCGTCTCACTGGAGGCGGCGCCGGCCGGACGTGGAGACGAGGCGCTCACCCTCGGGGACCGGCTCGGAGCCGACGACAGCAACCTCGACCGCGTGGAGATCCGTGCCCTGCTCGAGCAGGCGATGGCTCACCTCAACCCGCGCGAGCGCGAGATCATGGCGCTGCGATTCGTCGAGGAGCTGCCTCAGACGGAGGTGGCCAAGCGGCTGGGAATCTCGCAGATGCACGTGTCGAGGCTGCAGCGCGCCGCGGTCGAGCACCTCCGCCGCGAAATGGGCGAGAACGTCCTGGTCTGACCTCGCCGCGGCGGGCGCGGCGGCGATGACCGGTTACACTTGCGCCGATTCCCCCTAATCCTCGGCTCGCGCCCGCGGGCCCCACAATTGGACGGGCGTTTGCGCACCCACGAGATCCGGGAACGTTTTCTCAGCTACTTCGAAGACCACGGACACCATCGTCTGCCGAGCGCATCGCTGATCACACGCGACGATCCGTCCCTGCTCTTCACCGTGGCCGGGATGGTCCCGCTCAAGCCCTATATCACCGGGGAGCAGGCGCCGCCGGCACCGCTTCTCGTCTCCTGTCAGAAGTGCTTTCGCGGCCAGGGACTGCTCGACGACATCGCCGAGGTCGGCGACGACAGCCACCACACCTTCTTCGAGATGCTCGGCAACTGGTCGATCGGCGGCTACTTCAAGGAGGGCGCCATGACAGCGGCTTGGGAGCTGCTCACGGAGGGATATGGGCTCGATGCCCACCGTTTGCGCCCCAGCATCTACCCTGACGACGCTGAATCCGAGCGTCTCTGGCGGGAGGTGATCGGCGTGCCTGCCGAAAGCATCGCGCGAATGACGGACAACTGGTGGCAGGCGGGACCGACCGGTCCCTGCGGCTACGACAGTGAGATCTACTGGGATTGGGGTGCGCCCTGCGCGTGCGGACGCCAGGACTGCGGCCCCGAGGACGAATGCGGCGGCGATCGTTGGGTGGAACTCTGGAACCTCGTGTTCATGGAGTTCGACCAGGACGAGGCCGGCAACCGCGCCCCGCTGCCCAAGAGGACCGTCGACACCGGCATGGGCCTCGACAGGCTCTGCGCCGTTGTGCAGGGCGTGCGCAGCGACTACGAGACCGACCTCTTTGCGGGCATCGTCGCGTCTCTTGCGGAGCGCGCCGTCAGCGGCGCCGAGACACCGGGGCGCACGGCCAGCCTCCACGTCCTCGCCGACCACGTCCGGGCCGCCACCTTCCTCATCGCCGACGGCGTGCTCCCCGGCACCGAGGCGCGCGGCTACGTGCTCCGTCGCGTGATTCGGCGCGCCGCGATCCACGGTAGGCGCATCGGCCTCGGCGGCGGCCTCGCCCCCTCGGTCGGCGCCGTCGTCGCCGCGATGGGCGACGCCTACCCGGAGATCGTCGACAACCGTGTCCTCGTGGAGACCACCCTGCGCGCCGAGGAGTCCGCCTTCGAGCGCACCCTCGAGGCCGGCGCCGACCGGTTGGCAGCCCTGCTCGACTCCGGCGCCGGAACCATCCCCGGCGAGGAGGCGTTCCGGCTTCATGACACGTACGGACTGCCCATCGAGGTGACCATGGAACTGGCCACAGAGCGCGGTGTCGCAGTCGACAGACAGGGCTTCGACGCCGCCATGGCCGAGCAGCGCGCCCGCAGCAAAGCCGCCCACGTGCGCGTCGGGTTCGAGGGTGGCCCATCCCTGCCGGGCACCGTCTTCGTCGGCTACGAGACGCTCGACAGTGCTGCTACTGTCGTCCGCATCGGCGCCGACCACCCCCGCGAGCGTCTCACCGAGGGCGAGGAGGATGCCGTCATCCTCGATACCAGCCCGTTCTACGCGGAGGCCGGCGGTCAGGTCGGCGACACCGGGGAGCTGCTCTTCGACGGTGGTCGGGCGCTCGTCCTGGACACGACCCTTGCGGGCTCCGCGCGGGTGCACAGCACGCGGGTGGTGGAGGGATCGCTGGCAGTGGGCTCGACCGTGCATGCCGTCGTCGACGCCGACCGCCGCGCTCGAATCTCGCGCCACCACAGCGCCACGCACTTCCTCAACCAGGCGCTGCGCGAGACGCTCGGCGCGGGTGTCGTGCAGCGCGGGTCCTTCGTCGGCCCCCGACACACCACCTTCGACTTCTCGTTCGGTCGCGCGCTCACGCCCGCAGAGCTGCGCCACATCGAGGGTCGTGTCAACCAGCGCATCCGGTCCAACCTTCAGCGTCAGGTGGAGCTGATGCCGCTGCCCGAGGCGAGGGCGACGGGCGCCATCGCGCTCCTCGATGAGCGTTACAGCGACAGGGTGCGTGTCGTCGACTTCGGCGGCTGGTCGCGCGAGCTGTGCGGCGGCACGCACGTCACTCGCACCGGCGACGTGGGCGCCGCGATCATCGTGTCCGAGAGCAGCATCGGCCAGGGCGTGCGACGCATCGAGATGGTCGTTGGGGAGGCCGCCGAACGGCGCTGGCAGGAGGCGTCCGACGCCCTCCAGCACACCGCCCGCGCGCTCAAGGCGCCGGCCGCCGATGTGCCCGCGCGCGTCACCGCCCTGCAGGAGCAGCTGCGGGCCACCCGACGCGAGCTGGAGCAGACCAGGCGCACCGTCGCGCTGCCGGGCGCCGGCGCGGGGACTGGCGGCCTCGACGCACCCCCCGTCGACCTCGGCGGCGGACTCCGATACGTCCTTCTCGCCACCGACGTCGACGGCGACGCGGTTGTGGAGATCGCCGACCGCCTCTACGCCGAGCGGCTCGGCGGCGACGGGGTCGCCGTGGCGATCGGTATGGACAGCTTCGCCATCAAGGCGGGCACAACCGCGCGCGATCGTGGGCTGCACGCCGGTGACCTCGCCAGCGCCGCGGCCGTCGTGATGGACGGCAAGGGCGGCGGCCGCCCCGACTTCGGTCGCGGCGGTATCAGGGATCCCGGCAAGCGAGAGCAGGGCATGACATGGATCCGCGCCGAGCTCACCCGCCTCGGCGAGGGCAACGGCTCATGAGCAAACGCAAGTTCTCCCTGTTGCGCCGCCGCGCCGAGTTCAACACTCACTACACGATCCTCGACATCGGCACCGAGTTCGTCAAAGCGCTGATCGTCAAGCGCGAGGATGACAAGGGCATCGTCATCGGCGCGGCCCGGGTGCGCCAGCAGCTCACCGATATGCATGGTGGAGCTGTTGCCGACATCCAATCCGTGATCGACAACTGCGATCGGGCCCTCACCGAAGCCGAGGACATGTGCGAGGTGGTGCCGGGCCAGGCGGTGATGGGCATCGCCGGCGAGCAGGTGCGCGGCTTCAGCACCACCATGACGCTGCCGCGCCCGCAACCGCAGGCGCGCATCACCCAGTCCGACCTCGCCGCCGGGCTGCAGGCGGTGCAGCGCCGGGCGCTCAAGGAAGCGGTGCGGCAGATGTCGCACGAGCTCGGGGTCGCGGAGGTCAACGTCAAGCTGGTCCACAGCACGATCACCTCAGTGCGCATCGATGGCTACGCGGTCAGCAACCCCATCGACTTCCAGGGCAACGTTGTCGACATCACTGTCTTCAACACGTTCGCGCCCCTGCACCACATCGGCGCGCTGCAGACCGTCGCCCAGGAGCTTGACCTCGAGGTGGTGGCCACCGTCGCCGAGCCCTACGCCCTGGCACGAGGCTGCAACACCGAGGACATCGAGGAGCGCGGGGCAATCTTCATCGACGTCGGCGGCGGAACCACCGACGTGGCGCTGGTGCGCAACGGCGGCATCGAGGCGACGCGCATGTTCGCCCTCGGCGGCCGCTCGTTCACCAAGCGGCTCGCCGGCGAGCTGCAGATCTCCATGGGCGAGGCGGAGCGATACAAGCTCTCCCATGGCGACGGCCGCCTCGTCGCCGAACAGGGAGCCCTGGCCCGCCAGGCCCTCACCCCCACGGCCGAAGTGCTCGCCCAGGGCGTCGCGCTGACCCTTGAGGAGCTGGCCGGTGATCAGCCTCTACCGGCCACCATCTGCCTCGCCGGGGGCGGTGCGGCCCTCCCCGAGGTCGCCGAGCAGCTCAGGGCCCTCGACTGGGCCGAGACACTGCCGATGGCGCACGCGCCGTCGGTCCGGGTGCTCGGTCCCGAGGACGTGCAGCGTGTGTTCGACAGCACGGGGCTCCTCGTCGGGCCCCAGGACGTCACCCCGATGGGCCTCGCCCACCACGCCATCTCCATCGAGGACGAGGCCGATCAGCCGCTCGGAGGGCTGATGCGCCGCGTCCTCAAGACCATGAAGGTCTAGACGGTGCCAGAGGTGATCTACACCGAGACCAGCGACGAGATCGTCGACCTCGTCGAGAGGGTGCGTTCCGCGGTCGATGCTGAGGTCGCCCTTGTGCTGGGCGCCGGCACCGCCGGCCTGCAGACCCCGCTCAACGTCCGCCTTCTTCGCCAGCTGGGGACCAGCGCCGGCAAGAAGGTGTCGGTGATCAGCGGCGATCCCTATATCCAGGAGCTGTCACGCGTCGGCGGCCTGGCCACGTACGCGTCGGTGCCGGCCTTCGAGCGCGGCATCCAGACGGTGCGCCCGCACCCGGACGAGGGACAGCCCGGCACATTCATGGGCGCAGCGACCGCCGGTGCTGCCGCTGGCCTCGTCCAGCCACCCGGGCCTCCGCCACCACCACCACCACGCACCGCCACGGGCGCAGCAGAGAAGACGCGTGGCACCGGACGCCTGGCGGGACGGCGCCGGCCCCTGTACTTCGTGGCCGCCGGCTTGGTGATCCTCGGGCTGATCCTCTTCCTTGTGGTGGCACCCTCCGCGAAGGTGACCATCACGCTGATCGGCACCCAGGTCAGCGCCAATCCCACCATCCAGGGCAGCCCCGACCCCGCCAACGCCGGCCAGGCCGACCACATCGTCACCTCCGTGGTGACAAGTGACCAGTCGGCGCAATTCACCGCCACACCGACGGGCAAGCAGGCGATCGCGGCGACACCGGCGACGGCGAGCCTGGTCATGCAGAGCAAGATCGCACCGGGCGCCCAGGTCACAGTCGGTCAGGGCTATGAGTTCGATACCACGAGCAGCCCACCGGTCAAGTTCACCGCGACCCAGACGGTCACCGTGACCTTTCCGCAGACTTCGGGGGGCACGTTCGTGAACGGATCACCCGCGGTTCCCGTCCAGGCATCAGTCGCGGGAGCAGCCGCAAATGTTGCAGCCAACACGATCGTTATCATGAATCCGGACCCGTGCGCGACCGGGAGTGGGAACCATTGCGGGACAGGCGACCTGACCGTGACCAACCCCGCCGCCGCCGCCGGGGGCGCCGACGCCAAGACCAATGTGATCGCCAGCACCAACGACGTCAACGGGTGGAACGCGCAGGTCACGCAAAGCGAACAGACGCTGACCACGCAGGTCAACCAGGACCTGGCCACCAAGGCCGCAGGCAAGACCGTCGCCAAGGACCCGGGGGGCAACGGGACCACCATCGCGTGTACGGTCACGCCAGCCCTTCCCGCCCCCAACGCCGTCTTCGCAACCACCCAGGTCACGGTCGCCTGCAGCGGCAAGGCCGCCGTCTACAACCCCGCCGACATCACCAAGGCGGTGATGGGCGACCTCCAGCAACAGGTCGCCCAGGGAGACTCCCTGGCGACCAGCGCGGTCACGTGCACCAAGCCGTCGGTGACGCAGGCGGCCGATGACGGCACTGTCGTCGCAAGCGTCCAGTGCACCGGCTTCTCGCGCCCGTCCATCGACCTCACGGCGCTCAGGGGCCAGCTCACCGGCCACAGCCCCGGTGATGTGCGCAACATCATCGAACACCATCTCAACCATGTGCAGAACGTCGTCGTGTCGCAGTCGCCGATCCCCTTCTTCTGGCTGCCGTTCTTTGCCAGCAGGATCGAGATCGACGAGTCGTTCGTGAACACGGCGGGCTCATGACCACGCCCGCCCTGGGTGTCGACGTTGGCACGGTGCGCGTGGGAGTTGCCGGGAGTGACGAGACCGGGATGCTGGCCACGCCGCTACGCACCGTCCCGCGCACACCGGCCGCACGGCTGTGGCGCGAGTTGGCGGAGATCGTCGACGAGCGATCGCCACAGTGCATCGTGGTCGGCCTGCCCCGACGCCTCGACGGCAGCGAGGGTGAGTCGGCGGCGGACGCCCGGCACGTCGCCGCCCAGGTGCGCGCCCGCACCGGCCTGCCCGTGGAGATGTGGGACGAGAGGTTCACCACGGCGGCGGCCGAGCGCAGCCTGATCGCCAACGGCCGGCGCCGTGCCCAGCGTCGCCGCAGCATCGACGCGGTGGCGGCGAGCCTGCTCCTCCAGAGTTGGCTGGACGCCCGCGCCCGGACGAGCACCCCGCGGTGAGGCGTGGGCAGGGCGGCCGCTGCGGTGTCGTGTTCGCAATCGTCGCCACGCTCGTCGTGCTGGCCATGGTCGTCGGAGGTGCATTGCTCTACGGGCGCACCCAGCTCGACCCCCCGGCCAGCAGTGCCAAGGCGCCCGTCACGATCACCGTCCACAACGGCGAGTCGGTCGACGCGCTGGTCAACGACCTCGCCGGCCACGGGCTCATCCGCAGCGCCTTCTGGTTCGGCTGGTATGCGCACCTGCAGGGCCTTGCGTCCAAGTTGGTGGCGGGCCATTTCGTGCTCGACGACGCCATGAGCGCCAGCTACATCGTGCAGCGTCTCGAGAGCCCGCCCCAGATCGGCACCCGTCGGGTCCTCCTCACCGAGGGGCTCACCGCCGGTCAGATGGCGGCAAAGATCGCCGCCTCAGGCTTGAACATCACCGCCGCCAAGTATCTTGCCGAGGTGCGGAGCGGCAGCTTCAGCGAGCCCTTCCTTGCCGAGCGTCCCAGCGGAGCGTCGCTGGAGGGATTCCTGTTCCCCGACACCTACGACATCCCCGAGAACGCCAGCGCGCACGACGTCGTGCAGATGCAGCTCGCCGATTTCGCCAACAAGGCGATGCCCGTGCTCGCCGGTGTCGGCTCGCAGCAGCTCTACGCGACGGTGACCGTGGCGTCGATCACCGAGCGCGAGGCGAAGTTCGAGTTCGACCGGGCGCTGGTGGCAGGGGTGGTCGACAATCGCCTCGCCGGCGGCGAGCGGCTGCAACTCGACTCGACGGTGATCTACGGGCTGGGTCTCAGCGGTGGCACGCTGACCGCGCAGCAGCTGGCGACGGACACCCCCTACAACACATACCTCCACTCCGGACTGCCGCCGACTCCCATCTCCAACCCCGGGGTGGAGAGCATCACCGCGGCCGTCCACCCGGCAGCCACGCCGGATTTCTTCTTCATCTCCGACTGCAGCGGCCACAACCACTACAGCGTCACCGAGCAGCAGCATGAACAGCAGATCGCCCAGTACCTCAGCAAGCCCTGTGGCTGATGCCGTTTCCGGTGCTCTCCCTCTCTGCCTGATCGGCGAGGGCATCGCGTCGTCTCCCAGTCGCGTCATGCAGGAGGCGGCCCTGCGCGCGGTCGGACGCGAGGGCAGCTACGACATCGTCAACGTGGGTCCCGCGCAACTTCCCGGCGTGCTCGCCGACCTTCGGGCCGGGCGCTGGCGCGGCGCCAACGTGACCACCCCGTACAAGTTCGCTCTTGCCTCGGTCTGCGACGAGTTGGAGGGAGACGCGGTGCTCGCCGGGGCCGTGAACACGATCACCGTCACCGGTGACGGAGACCTCATCGGTGCCAACACCGACGCCGTGGGGTTCGAGATGGCTCTCAAAGGGCGGGCGCTGTGGCCGGAGCCCGAGAGCCGCGCCCTGGTCTTCGGGGCCGGCGGCGCCGCTGCAGCCGTGGTCCTCGCGCTGACCCGAGTCCCCGTGGTGCGGACGACGATCGTGGCTCGGCGCATCAACACGGCACGCTCCCTGATCGACCGGCTCACTGCCGGCGGCGTCGAGGGTGACGTGGCGGTGGGACTGTGGGATGAGGACTATCTCGGACGCCTCTTGGAGGCGGCCGACATCGTCGTCAACGCCACCGCGGCGGGAGCGGCCGACCTGCCGCTGACTCCCGCGCGACTGAGGCCGTCGTGTACGGTCGCCGACGTGCGCTACCGGCCGCGTCCCGTCGACCTCGTGGCCGCGGCGCTGGAGGCTGGCCTGCGCGCCTGCGACGGCGTCGACATGCTCCTCAACCAGGGGATGCTCAGCTTCCGGCGCTGGACGGGCCTGGAACCACCCTTCGACGCCGCCCGCGCGGCCCTGGAGGAGGCGCTCGGCCCATGAGCGCGACCGCCGCCGCCCTCGCCGTCCCCGTGGGCGCGGTCGCGGGACTGGGCGCCGGCTGGCTGTCGGTGGTGCTCGAACGCATCGAGCGGCTCGAGGCGGAGGACCGCGAGGCCCACACGCGGGAGGTCGAGGCGGCCGCGCACATGGGTCGCGAGGCGGGCGCAGCACCCCCTCCGGAGCAGCCCTGGCCCGAAGACAAGTACGGCTGGACGGCGATCGAGCGCATCCTCTGCCCCATCCTCGGTGCCATCGGGTTCGCCGCCTTCGCCGCCCACCAGCCGATCGGCTCGGGGCTGCTCATCGACCTCCTCTGGGTGACGGTGTTCGTGCAGATCTTCGGCTTCGACCTCAAGCACCGGCTCATCCTCAACCGCGTGACCTACCCGGGCGTGGTGGCGGCACTGGCGCTGTCATTCGTGACCCCGGGCCTGACGTTCGTCCACGCGCTGGTCGGCTGCGCCGTCATCGGCGTCTTCTTCCTGCTCATGAACGTGATGACGCGGGGAGGCATCGGCCTGGGCGACGCCAAGCTCGGAGTGCTCATCGGGGCCACCTGCGGGATCACCCTCGACCTCGACCACCTCGGAGCCGTGTACGCCGTCATCTACGGCATCTTCCTGGGCGGCCTGGTTGCCCTTGTGCTCCTGCTCCTGCGCCTGCGCAGCCTCAAGGACCCCATCCCGTACGGCCCCTTCCTCTGCGTGGGCGCCGCGGTGGTGCTCTTCCGCGGCCTGTGACGCGCCCCACGAGGGTGTCGCGGGCGAGCCCTTCTAGAATCGCGGGATGTTGAGGTATCTCACCGCCGGCGAATCTCACGGTCCGCAATTGACCGTGATCGTCGAGGGCATCCCCGCCGGCCTCGAGCTGGACGCCACCCGCGACCTCCAGCCCGACCTGCGCCGCCGCCAGGGCGGGCATGGCCGGGGCAAGCGGCAGCAGATCGAGAGTGACAGCGCCACGATCACGGCGGGGGTGCGCGGCGGGCGCAGCCTCGGCTCGCCGATCGCGCTGACCATCGTCAACCGCGACTGGAACAACTGGAAGGGTCCGATGCAGGTGGAGGCCGACGGGTTCACCAAGAAGTCGGTGACACGCGTGCGACCCGGCCACGCCGACCTCGCCGGCATGCTCAAGTTCGACCTCGACGACGCTCGCGACGTGCTCGAGCGAGCCTCCGCCCGCGAGACCGCCGCGCGCGTCGCCGCCGGGGGTGTCGCCAGGGCGCTCCTCGCGGTGGCCGGCGTCTCGATCACCTCCCACGTGGTCCGCATCGGCGACGTCGTGGCCGACGAGCTCGTTGCGGGTAGCGACACCGCCGTGGTGGAGGAGTCGCCGGTGCGCTGTGCCGACCCCGCCGCCGGGGCGCGAATGGTCGAGGCGATCGACGCCGCCCGCGCCGCCGGCGACACCCTCGGCGGCACGGCTGTCGTCACCGCCCACCACGTCGTGGCCGGGCTTGGCAGTTACGCGCAGTGGGACCGGAAACTCGACGGTCGGATCGCGCAGGCGATGTGCAGCATCCCATCGGTGAAGGGCGTCGAGCTCGGCGACGCGCTGATCGCGGCAGCCAGCCCCGGCTCGGCGGTTCACGACCGGCCCGCGTACACGCCCGGGCGCGGCTTTCACCATCTCAGCAACCGCCAGGGCGGCCTCTCCGGTGGCGTGAGCAACGGCGAGGATGTCTGGACACGTGTGCACTTCAAGCCCATCTCGACGCTGCTGACGCCGCTGCGCAGCGTCGACGTGCGCACCGGCGAGGAGACAAATGCCCACTACGAGCGCAGCGACATCTGCGTGGTGCCGGCAGGAGCTGTCGTCGCGGAGGCCATGCTCGCCCTGGTGCTCGCGGAGGCGTTCCTGGACAAGTTCGGCGGCGACTCCGTCGGCGAGTTCTGCCGCAACATCGACTCCTACCGAGCCACGCTCGCCCGCCTCCGGTGAGCGCGCTCGGTCACGTCGTGCTCGTCGGGCTGCCCGGCAGTGGCAAGTCCACGGTCGCGCCGATCCTGGCCGGCCGACTTGGGCGTGGCCTCGTCGACACCGACGCCGATGTCGAGAAGCGCCTCGGGATGAGCGTCGAACGTGTCTTCTCGGAGTTGGGAGAGGCGCGCTTCCGCGCCGAGGAGCGCCACACCGCCGAGGCTGCACTGAACTCCTCCGAGCCCCTGGTCATCGCCGCGGGCGGCGGCCTCATCGCCCAGCGCGGGGCGATCGAGATCCTCGAGCGGCACGCCACACTTGTCTGCCTCGACGCCGACGACGCCCACCTGGTCGACCGGCTGGGTGGGGACGGCGCGGTGCGCCCGCTGCTCGCGGGGTCGCCGCACGAGTCGCTGCGCCATCTTCGCGCCGTGCGCAGCGCGGCCCACTCGCACGCGCACGTACACATCCGCACTGACGGACGCACTCCCGAGGAGGTGGCCGACCGGGTGGCTGCCGCCCTGTCCGGCTCGGTCCGTGTGGCCACGGCTCACCCCTACCTGGTTCGGGTGGGCGCCGGGGTACTCGATTCGGTGGCCGAGCAGGTCCCCCCGACGGCGCGGCGGGTCGCGGTCATCGCCGACGAGGCCGTGTCGACGGTGGCCGAGCACCTGGCGTCGCGTCTCCGCCTCGCCGACGTGACGGTGACGGTGATGGCCATCCCGGGAGGGGAGGACGCCAAGCGTTGGAGCGTGGCCGGCGCGCTTCTGGAGCGCTGCAGCGATGCCGGCCTGGAGCGCGACGATTGCATCGTCGCCGTCGGCGGCGGCACCGTCGGCGACCTCGCCGGGCTCGTGGCGGCGACCTACCTGCGCGGCATCGCGTGGGTGGTGGTGCCCACGACCCTGCTCGCCATGGTCGACAGCGCGGTCGGCGGCAAGACGGGCGTCAACCTGCGCCGCGGCAAGAACCTCGCCGGCGTGTTCTGGCAACCGTGTGCGGTTCTCTGCGACCCGACCGTGCTCGAAACGGTGAGCCAGCGCAGCTTCCGGTCCGCCTTCGCCGAAATTGTGAAATCGTCTATGGTCGGCGGCAGCGACCTGACCGAGCTGGTTGAACGGCGCCTTCACGCCGGCCTCGAGCGTGACCCGGATGCGCTCGTCGAGTTGGTGCGCGGATGCTGCGAGCTCAAGGCCGGCGTGGTTGCCGGCGACGAGCGCGAGTCCGGGCGGCGCGCCATCCTCAACTACGGGCACACGGTGGGTCATGCGGTGGAAGTACTGACGGGTCTCGGGGCCGGCCTCGACCACGGCGAGGCGGTGGCCTTCGGCATGCGCGTCGCGGGAGCGCTGAGCATCGTCGAGTCCGGCTGCCCGACCGCCGACATCGCCCACCAGGACGAGCTGCTCGACGCCTGCGGGCTGACTGAGCGTCCCCGCCTCGCGCCCGACGAGATCGCCGGGCACCTCGGCCTCGACAAGAAGGCGCGCGGCGGCGTGGCCCGCTGGGTGCTGTTGCGCCGCCGCGGTGAACCCGTCATGGGCATCGTCGTCGAGCCGACCGCCGTCATCCGAGCCCTCACCCAGGCCGGCGTGGCATGAGGATTCTCGTGCTCAACGGGCCCAACCTCGGCACCATCGGGCGCCGCCAGCCCGAGGTCTACGGGACGATCACCCTCGCCGAGATCCACGATCGCCTCCGCCGCGAGGCCGAAGCTCTCGAGATCGACCTGCGCTGGGAACAGAGCAACCACGAGGGTGCGCTCATCGACCTCATCGAAGAGGAGAGCGGGCGCGCCGACGCCATCGTCATCAACCCCGGCGGCCTCGCCCACACAAGCATCGTCCTGGCCGATGCGCTGCGCGGCTTCCCGGGGCCCGTGGTGGAGATCCACATCAGCAACATCCTCGGCCGCGAGGAGTACCGTCGTACCTCACACGTGGCGGAGGCGGCCACAGCGGTCATCAGCGGCGCCGGCGCCGACGGCTACGTGATGGCGCTGCAGACCGCCGCCCGGCTGGCGGGGGCGTCAACGACGGAGGCGTCGCCATGATCAACGCAGGCGAGCTACGACCGGGCAACACCGTGGAGCGCCAGGGTGAGCTGCTCCAGGTGCTGGAATTCGCCCACAACAAGCAGGGCCGGGGGACGGCGATCGTCCGCGCCAAGTTCAAGAACCTCCAGACGGGGGCGGTCACCGAGGAGACGTTCCGCCCCGAGGAGAAGTTCGGCCGAGCGCGCATCGAGCGCAGTGAGGCGCAGTTCCTCTACCAGGACGGCGACGATTACGTGGTCATGGACACGACCACGTACGACCAGTTCCCGCTGACGCCCGACCAGCTCGGCGAGGCCCGCCAGTTCCTCAAGGAGAACGACAACCTCTTCCTGCTCACCTACGACGGCAAGGTGCTCGGCATCGACCTGCCCACCTCCGTCGAGCTGGCCGTGACCCAGACCGACCCCGGCTTCAAGGGCGACACGGCCAATGCCGCGTTCAAGCCGGCCACGACAGAGACAGGGCTGGTGGTCGACGTGCCGCTCTTCGTCAACGAGCGAGACACCATCCGCGTCGACACCCGAACCGGCAAATACGTGGAGCGGGTGTGATGGTCGAGGCGACGCCTGCTGTGGAGCTCGACGGCGACGATCACGGCACCCCCGGGGTGACCCGGGTCGCCAACGACGTGGTGGCGTGGATCGCTGCGCTCACGGCGCTCCAGGTCGACGGCGTGCATGCCATGTACCGGCCCGGTGGCCAGTCCATCGAGCGCATCCTGCGCCGCAGGGTCGCTCACCGCGGCGTCCGCGTCGAGTTGCGCGACGACGGCTTGCGCATCGACCTCTGGATCGTCATGGAGGCAGGGGCCAATGTCGCCGCGGTGGGCGCGCACGTGCAACGCGCCGCCGGCGACGCCATCCGGCGCATGCTCGGGCTCCCCCTCGAAGCGGTCAACGTCTTCGTCAGCGAGGTCGTCTTCACGTGACCACGCCCGCGGGGGGTGGGCGACGACGACGCGGCCGCGAGCTGGCGCTGCGGGTGCTGTTCGAGCTCGAGGGCACCGACAAGGACGCGGAGACGGCGCTCGCTTACCAGGCGGAGGAGGTGGGCGCCACGCCCGACGTGCGTGCCTTCGCCCAGCGCCTCGTGCTCGGCTGCCTGGTCAACCGCGAGCGCATCGACGCGTCCGTGAGCGCCGCCAGCCGCTGGTCGCTCTCCGACGTCGGCAAGGTGGAGAGGGCCGTGCTGCGCCTCGGCACCTGCGAGCTGCTGGAGAGCGACGGCACCCCGGTCGCCGTCATCGTCGACGAATCCCTGGAGCTGGCTCGCGCCTACGCGGGCGACGACGCTGTGCAGTACGTCAACGGCGTCCTCGGGCAGATCGCCAGGGAGCGCGTGTGAGCGACGCCGGCCCGTACACCGTCACCGAGCTCACGACGCTGGTCGGCAACGCCCTGGCGGCGCAGCCACAGCTTGAGGACGTCCTCGTCGAGGGCGAGATCAGCAACCTCACCCGGCCTGCGTCGGGACACATCTACTTCACCCTCAAGGACCGCTCCTCGGCGCTCACCTGCGTGTGCTTCCGCAGCAACGCCCTGCGCATTCCCTTCGCGCCCGAGAACGGCATGACGGTGGTCGCCCACGGACAGGTCAGCGTGTACTCCCAGCAGGGGCGCTACCAGCTGGTGGCCGACCGCCTCGAACCCAGCGGGGTCGGAGCACTGGCCCTGGCCGTCGAGCAGCGCAAGCGCGCCCTGTTGTCGGAGGGGCTCTTCGACGCCCGTCTCAAGCGGCGGCTGCCCCTCCTCCCGAGGCGCGTCGCGGTGGTGACGTCGCGCAGTGGAGCCGCCCTGCACGACGTCGTCACGGTCACGGGACGTCGCGCGCCCTGCGTCGACCTCGTGTTCTCGTCGGCCACCGTGCAGGGTGACGGCGCCGCCGAGACCATCGTCGCCGCGCTGCAGCGCGCCGGGCGGGCGCGCGGCGTCGAGGTCGTGCTCCTGGTCCGCGGCGGAGGCTCCCTCGAGGACCTGATGGCGTTCAACCACGAGGCGGTGGCGCGGGCCATCCGCGCGTGCCCTGTGCCTGTGGTCACAGGCGTCGGCCACGAGACCGACACCACCATCGCCGACCTCGCCGCCGACCACAGGGCCGCCACCCCGTCGGCGGCGGCGGAGACCGTTGTGCCCAACTGTGAGCAGCTGGCGACAGCGCTGCGCGCCCACGAGCGCCGTCTCAGGGCCGCCCTTGGCGGCGAGCTGACCCGCAAGCGTGAGCAGGGGCGGCGCCGATCCGAGCGCCTCGACCAGCTCTCCCCGGGGGTACGCGTGGCGCGGATGCGCCAGGACATCCTCGCCCGGGAGGCACGCCTCCGTGGGGCTCTCCTCGGTGGGGTCACCAGGAGGCAGCGTGACCTCGAGCGAGCCCGCGGAGCGCTCGCCGTGCACTCGCCGTTGCGGGCCCTGCCCATCCATCGTGAGCGGCTTGGCGGGCGCGCCGCACGGCTGAGCGCCGGCGTCAACGCGCTGCTGACCGCACGCGTCCGGCATCTCGAGGGCGTGCGCGGCCGCCTCGACGCCCTCTCGCCGCTGCGCGTCATCGATCGCGGCTACTCGATCACCGTCGATGCGGCCACCGGCCGTCTGGTCAGCAACGCGACGGATGTGGCTGCGGGGGCGGTTCTGCGCACCCGTCTGGCGCGCGGTAGCCTGGTCAGCCGCGTGCTTCCCGACGGGGTGGAGGTCGCGCCGGGTGACGAACGAATGTACGATGACCTACCGGGACAACACGCCACCAGCGGGGACGATCATGGCTGACGACATCACCTCCATGAGCTACGAGGCGGCCCTCGCCGAGCTCGACGGGATCATCGCCGGCCTCGACCGCGGCGACGTCGAACTCGAGGCGGCGATCAGTGCCTACGAGCGCGGTGCCGCCCTCACCCGGCACTGCGCCCAGCTGCTGGACCGAACCGAGCAGAAGATCACCCAGCTCGTGGTCGGTGCTGCCGGGGAGGTGGAGCGCCCCTTCCGGCCTCCCACCGATCGGAACGAAGCCCCGGGCGCACCGCCGGCGCAGGCAAGGAGTGCCGAGCAGCGGCTCTTCGGCGCCCCCACCCCGGCAGCGGCGCCCCGTGGCGTGGCCATCGACCCCGACGACATCCCTTTTTGAACGCACATACGCTGATCTGTGTAGGATGACCGCAGTGGCCACTCTGTCGAACTCCCGGCTCGACGACCTGCTCGTCGATCGCGGCCTCGCCGAGACCAGGCGCCGTGCCCAGGCCCTGGTCGCAGCCGGCCTGGTCGAGGTCGACGGGATTCGCGCCGCCAGCGCGGCGCTCGCCGTGACCCCGGGCGCTGTGGTGCGGCTCACCGGCCGAGACCATCCCTGGGCGGGGAGGGGAGGCCTCAAGCTGGACGCCGCCCTCGACCACTTCGGGGTCGACTGCGCCGGTCGTATCTGCCTCGACGCCGGCGCCAGCACCGGCGGGTTCACCGACGTCCTTCTCCACAGGGGCGCGGGGACGGTCTACGCCGTCGACGTTGGCCGCGGCCAACTTCATTCCCGCCTGGCTGCGGACCCACGCGTCCGGGTCATGGATCGGACCAACGTCCGCACGCTCGCAGCCCTTGACGGCCCCGAGCCGTCGCTGGTCACGCTCGATCTCTCGTTCATCTCGCTGCGCGCGGTGCTGCCCAACATCGCGACCCTTGCACCGGATGCGGAGGTTGTGGCGCTGTTCAAGCCGCAGTTCGAGGTGGCCCGTGAGGCAGTGGCCAGGGGCGGTGTGGTGCGCGACCCTGAGGTGACCACCGCGGCGCTGCTGGCCTTCACGACCTGGGTGAGCGCAACCCTCGGCGCCGAGGTGCGGAGCCCGTTCGCCGCGGAGGTGCGCGGCGCCAAAGGCAACCAGGAGTGGCTGGTGCACGTCGCACTTCGCGGGGGCGCATCGTGAAGCGGGAGATCGGCTTCCTTCTTCACCCCGGGGAGCAGCGTTCGGCGGCGGCGGGCGCGACCCGCGCCCGGGAGCTGGGTTTCGATGTCTGGATCGAGGTCCGCGAGCCCGAGGCGCTCCTCGCCGAGCACGCCGCGACAACCGACCTGCTGGTCACCATCGGCGGCGACGGCACCTTCCTGTATGGGGCCCGGCTCGCCGCGCCCCGCGGCATCCCGGTGATGGGCGTCAACCGCGGCCGGCTCGGCTTCCTCACCGATGTCGAGGTGGCCGACCTGCCCGCTGCGCTGGAGGCCTTCGCCGCCGGCCGCTGCCACACCCAGCGCCGCTCCATGCTGGAGGCGAACGTTCCCGCTGACGGCGACAAGCCGGCCTGGCAGGCGCTTGCCCTCAATGAGGTGGCCGTAAAGTCGAATGGCGTCGCCGTCGCCAGGATCCGTGTCGAGCAGGACGGCGAGCTCCTCGGTGAGTTCGATGCCGACGGCATGGTGATTGCCACCGCAACCGGCTCCACGGCGTACGCGCTCAGCGCCGGCGGCCCGCCCATCGACCCGCGGGTGCGGGCCATCGTGGTCGTCCCACTTGCCCCGCACGCGGTCATCTCGCGGGCCATCGTGCTGCCCGAAATGGTCACCCTGCGCATCACCGTGGAGCGCGGCAGCGTCAACGTGGCCGCCGATGGCATCGCCGAGATCCGCCTGCGCGACGGAGCGGAGATGATCATCCAGCCGGGGCCGGAGCTGGCCTTTGTGCGTTTTGACGACTCGCCATCATTCCTTCGCCGCCTCCGCGAGAAGGTGCGCTTCGGGCTGCCGCTCAAGGGGCTCGAGCGACCGGACGTCGTGCGTGCAGAGGACATCGGCGGCGGCCCGCCGTGACCGAGGGCAGGCGTTGAGCCTGGTCGAGGTCCGCATCCGCGACCTCACCGTTTTCGATGAGGCCCTGGTGCCCTTCGGCGGCGGCTTCACGGCCTTGACCGGTGAGACCGGGGCGGGAAAGTCGGTGTGCATCACCGCGCTTCGCCTGGCCCTCGGGGGGCGTGTCGACGGGGACCCGGTCCGCGCCGGCGCCGACGTCGCCCGCGTGAGCGCTGTCTTCGACGAGCTCCCGGCTGCGCTGCGCCTCCGCCTCACAGCCCTCGGTGTCCCCGCCGACGAGCTGGTCACCCTCTCGCGCGAGATCAGCCGCGCCAGCCGGGGCTCGTGCCGGGTGAACGGTGCCCTGGTGTCGCAGGCCGTGCTCCGCGAGGTGGGGGAGGGCCTCGCCGAGGTCACCCTCCAGGGCGCCAGCCAGCGGCTGCTTCAGCGCGGCCGGCAGCGCGACCTCCTCGATGTGGCCGCGGCCGCAGCGGTCCTCCGTGACGACGTGCGCCAGGCGGTCGCCGGCTGGCGGGCTGCCCAGGTGGCTCTCGACGAGGCGCGCCGGCGCCAGGCGGCGGGTGCCTCGGAGGTGGAGGCGGCACGGCAGCTGAGCTCCGACCTGGGCGTCCTCAACCTCGTCGCCGGTGAGGACGACCAGCTGGCGGCGGAGCGGCTCCGCCTCAGGAACGCGGCCGCGCTGATGTCCGCGGCGACCGCGCTCCGCCGCGCGGCCGCCGGTGACGACGAGACGCCGGCGGCCGCCGACCTCCTCGCCGCAGCTCTGGAGACGGCCACGCCGCTTGCCGGCGTCGACCCGGGGCTCGACGCCATCGCCGCGGAGGCGGCGGAGCTGCTCGACCGCCTCCGCGAGCTGGGAGCGTCGGCGCGCGCCCACGCCGACGCCGTCGACCTCGACGAGGGCCGCCTCGCCGAGGTCGAGGAGCGCCTCGACGTTCTCGCCAGGGTCCGGCGCCGCCACGGGTCGATCGATCAGGCGCTTGAGGCCCTGGAGGCGGCCTCTGACCTGCTCGCCGGCGGGCACGATGGGGGCGCTAGCCTCGCTGCCGCGGAGGCTGCCATGGAGGTCGCGCGGAACCGAGCCGGGGAGCTGGCCGTGCATCTCTCCGAGCGCCGCCGCGCGGCAGCACGCCGGCTCGAGGGTGAGGTGGGACAGGCGCTGCACCTGCTTGAGCTGCCCCATGCGCGCTTCCGGGTCGCAATCGAGCGGCGTGCCGACCCCACCGGTGTGGACGCCGGTGGCGTGCTGGTCCACTGTGGGCCGGCCGGCATCGATGACGTGCAGTTCCGCCTCGCCACCAACCGCGGGACCTCCCCGGCGCCGCTCGACGAGGGGCCGTCCGGCGGCGAGCTGTCGCGACTGGTGCTGGCGTTGTCCGCCTGCGTGACCGAGACCGGCTCGCCGTTGCTCGTGCTCGACGAGGTGGACAGCGGCATCGGCGGCGAGACCGCGGCGCGGGTCGGGGATCTTCTCGCCGCCACCGGTCGCCTCCGCCAGGTGGTTGCCGTCACGCACCGCGCCGAGATCGCCTCGCGCGCCGCCGGTCACCTGGTCGTCCGCAAGCACGACACCCCGGCCGGGAGCGTCGCCCGCATCGAGCCTGCCCACGGCGAGACGCGCCTCGAGGAGATCGCCCGGCTCATGTCGGGACGGGTCACCGAAGCCGCCGTCGCGCGCGCCGTCGAGTTGCGTGGGGAGGCGGTGAAGACGTCCGCGCCGCGCGCGCCGGGGCGGGTCCGAACCCCTCGGGCGGCAGGCCGCTGATGGGTGACGCGGCCGGTGATCTGCACGATGGCGCCGAGGTGACCGAGGAACTTCTGCCCGCCCCCGCATCCACGGACGGGTTGGACGACGTCGCCGTGCGCTTCGCGGTCGACGTCCCAGGCTTCCGTGGCAGCCTTGAGCAGTTGGTGGTGCGTGTGCAGCGCGGCGAGGTGGACGTCGACGCCATCGCGCTGGCGGAGATCACCGGCGCTTACAGGGCGCGCACGGACGCCGCCGGTGAGCAGGCCGACCTCAGGGAGATGGCCGACTTCCTCTCCATGGCGGCGCGGCTCGTGGCCCTCAAGGCCGCCCGCCTCAACCCTTTGGATAACGCTTCCGCGGCGGCGGCCGACGACGCCGGCGACGTCGACGACCCCGGCCGCCGCCTCAACGAGTACCGGCTCTTCAAGGCGGCCGCCGAAGCCCTCCTGGCCGAGGCGTCGGAGGAGGGGGCGCGCAGCTTCCTCGGCCTCGTCTCGCCCGACGTCATCCCAGTTGAGCGACTGCGCATCGCGCCGGAACGGCTTGCCGCCGCTTTCCGTGACGTCCTTGCCAGGCTGAGCGACGAGGAACCCCTGCGCGCCGCCGCCACCTTCTCCGTCGAGGAGAAGATGAGCCAGTTGCGCGAGCGCCTTCGCGGCGGCCGGCTCGCCTTCGAGGACCTCTTCACCACGGTCACCACCCGGCTCGAGGCGGTGGCGTGTTTCCTCGCCCTCCTCGAGCTGCTCCGCCTCGGCGAGGCGATCGTCGACCAGGGCGAGCCCTTCGGGGCCATCACGGTCCGCGCCAGTGGATGAGGTGGCGGAGCCGGGCCGGCCCGAGGACGACGAGACGGTCGAACTGGCCATGGACGTGTTCGGCCGCGCCGTCGTCCCCGAGGGGGTGGCAGAGGCGGAGCCCGAGGACCTCGCCACAGCGCTCGAGACGGTGTGCTTCTCTCTGAACCGGCCGGTCACGCTCGCCGAGGTGGGGAGCATCCTGGGGCGCTCGTCGGCGGCGGTGGCCGCGGCTGCCGAGGCGCTGGCCACCCAACTGCGCGGCCGTGGCCTGATGCTCCAACGCCACGGTTCCGAGCTGCAGCTGGTGACACGCCCCGAGACAGCCTGGGCGGTGCAGCGCGCCCTGCAACCGGAGCGGCCCACCCGGTTGAGCCGCCCGGCGATGGAAACGCTGGCGATCATCGCCTATCGCCAGCCGCTGACCCGCGCCGGGGTGGAGTCGATCCGCGGGGTCAACTGTGAGGCGGTGCTCGACAGCCTCGAACGCCGCGGGCTCATCGCCGAGATCGACCGCCAGGACACGCCGGGCCGTCCCCGCCTCTTCGGCACCACGCTGCGCTTCCTGCAGATCGTCGGCCTGGAGCGCATCGACGACCTGCCCGCGCTCGGTGAGGAACACGCCATCGACGCTCTCAGCGCGGTCACGGGTGCCGGGGCCGGCGACGGGCAGGGGTCGTGAGCCTCGCCGCCGGCACGGAGGAGAGGCTCAACCGCTTCCTGGCCCGTCGTGGCGTGGCCTCACGCCGCAGCGCCGACAACCTCATCGCCGCGGGACGCGTCCGCGTCAACGGCGGTGTCGCCCACGTTGGAGCCAAGGTTGACAGCAACACAGACATCGTCGAGGTGGATGGTGCGCGGGTCACAGCTGAGCTGCCCGCCGCGGTGACGCTTGCGCTCAACAAGCCGGCGGGGGTCGTCACCACCATGCACGACCCCCACGGCCGCCGTACCGTGCGTGACCTCGTGGCGCACGTCCCCGGCCTCGCCCCGATCGGGCGACTCGACGCCGACAGCCGGGGTCTGCTGCTGCTTACCACGGACGGCGAGCTGGCCCATCGCGTCGCCCATCCGCGCCACGGTGTGCACAAGACCTACCGCGTCGTCCCGACCTCGCCACTGTCCGACGGGCAGATCGGCGAGCTGCTCGGCGGGGTGATGCTCGACGACGGCCCCGCCCAGGCACTCGCGGTGCATCGCGTCGGTGCCAAGGCGATCGACGTGGTCATGGGCGAGGGACGCAAGCGGGTGGTGCGGCGCCTTCTTGCCGCCGTCGACAGCGGGGTGGTCGACCTCTGCCGCACCGCGGTGGGCCCGATCCTGCTCGGCGACCTCGCCGAGGGCGCGAGCCGCAAGCTTGACCAGCCCGAGGTCGACCTGCTCAACGACGCCGTTCGCCCGCCAGTGGGCTGACGTGCCCGACATCCCTCGCGTCGTCACGGTCGACGGACCGGCCGGCAGCGGCAAGACGACGCTGGGTCGCGCCCTGGCCATGGCGCTGCGTCTTCCGCTGATCGACACCGGGCTCTTCTACCGCGGCATGATGGTGGCCGCCCTGCGCGCCGGGCTTGATTGCCGGGACGGAGCCGCCCTCGCCGCGCTGGCGCGCGCGACGGTGATCGAGATCGGCACGGACGCGGCGGCCGACGATGCGACGGTCAAGGTCGACGGCGAGCCCGCCGGGCCGGCGCTCCGCGATCCACGCAACGCGCGGCTGCTGGCAGCCATCTCCGGGAGCGCGGCGGTGCGCGCCGCCGTGCTGGCCCCGCAACGCGCGCTGGCGGTCGACGGCGCCGTGGCCGTGGGCCGGGACTGCGGCACCGTGGTCTTCCCGGCCGCGGCGGTCAAGTTCTACCTGGAGGCGCCGGTCGCGGTGCGTGAACGGCGCCGTCTGGCGCAGCTGCGCGCGTCGGGCCGCGCGGGCGACGACAAGCTGTTGCGCGCCGAGGTCGGCGACCGCGACCGGGCTGACACGGACCGGACGGAATCGCCCCTGCGACCCGCCCCAGATGTGCACCGCATCGACACCGACCGCATGGACGTCGAGACGATGGTTGGCCACGCGCTCGACATCTGTCGCAGCGCGGGACTGCTCCCCGCACGACCACGCTGATGTACTGGTTCCTGCGCGGCATCATGCGCGTGCTGGTCGCAACCGTTCTCGGCGGCCGGGTCCACGTCGAGGGGCTGCACAACGTCCCCCGGGAGGGTGGTGCGCTCCTCGTCGGCAACCACGTCGGCGCCATCGACCCGCCACTCACCGGGGCCATGATCCCGCGCCTCGACGTCCACTACATGGCCAAGAGCGAGACCTTCGATAGCGCTCGCTGGCGCTGGCTGTTGCGCGGCTTCCAGGCATTCCCGGTGGTGCGCGGCAGTGCCGACCGGGCGGCACTCCGGCACGCTCTCCGCCTGCTCCACTCGGGCCACATCGTGGTCGTCTACCCGGAGGGCTCGCGGTCGCCGGACGGCAGGATGCGCGAGCCGCAGGTGGGTGTCGGTTTCCTGGCGCGCCACGCCCAGGTCCCGGTCATCCCGGTCGCCGTCTGGGGTACCGAGAAGGTCCTGCCCCGGGGAACGGTGCGAATACATCGCGGCGAGGTGCACCTCCGCTACGGCACCGCGGTCGTGTTGCCCCCGGGCGGCGAGGGGGCACACCGCGACAACCGAGCGGTGGCCGGCGCAGTCATGACCGCCGTCTCCGACATGCTCCCGCCGGCGTATCGGGCAGACGCCGCGCCACACAACTGCTCCTGAAACCGAGCGCGACGAATTGGCCGGCGCCGCCACCTGTCTGATCGAGGGGGGCCGGTTCCTACAATCGGGCGGTGTCCGCACCAGCTGACTTCGTCGCCTTCGACCTCGAGACCACCGGCCTGTCGCCGAAGGCGGACCGCGTCCTCGAGATCGGTGCGGTGCGTTTCGACGCCGACATGCGCCGCATCGGCGAGTTGGAGATCGTCGTCGATCCCGGCGTCCCCATCCCCCTCGCGGTGCAACGCCTCTGCGGGCTCGGCGAGGCCGATGTCGTCGGCGCTCCGGCCCCGGTCGAGGGCGTCGCCCAGCTGGCGGACTTCTGCGACGGCGCCACACTCATCGCTCACGGAGCTGGATTCGACGTCACCTTCTGTACCGGCCTCGCCCCCGAGGCGTTCGGCCGCCGCGCTGTGCTCGACACCCTGGAATTCGCGCGCATCCTCCTCCCGACCGCCGAGTCGCACAGCCTGCCGCGGCTCAGCACAGCCCTCGGCATCGAGCACCTCCGACCCCACCGGGCGCTCAGCGACGCGTCGGCAACGCACCTGCTCTTCGCGCACCTGCGTGCGGTGGCCGAGAGGCTGCCGGCAACCGTCCTCGCGGAGATGCGCCACGTGGCGGCGCGCGGCACCACGGACCTGGCGCGGTTCTTCTCCACGGTGGTGCGCGGCGGCGGCGATGAGGGGCGCCACGCGTGGGCCGGGGCCCGTCCCGCACCATCGCAGGCGCCTCCGCACACAGGCCCGGCGCCGGCCGATCTCGTGGCCGCGACCGCCGCCCTGCTCGGCCCCGACGGCCCCCTCGCCGCCGCGGACGGGGGCTACGAACTGCGCGACGCACAGGTGCAGATGTCTCGCGCCGTGGCCCAGGCGCTGGTGCGGCGCCGCCGCCTCATGGTGGAGGCCGGCACCGGTGTGGGGAAATCGCTGGCCTACCTCCTTCCGCTGGCGATGCACAGTCGCGACGGGCGGCGAGGGGTGGTGGCCACGCGCACCGTGACCCTCCAGGAACAGCTCATGGAACGCGACCTGCCCATGGTGGAGATGATCCTCGGCACCCGGGTCCCGGCCGCTCTGCTCAAGGGTCGCAACCACCAGCTCAGCCTGCGACGCTGGCAGCGGTTTCTACGATCTGCCGACTCCGCACCTCACGAGGGCGACATCGACAGGGTCCGCTTCACATTGAAAGTGCTCGCCTGGCTCGCGGAGACGGCGACCGGCGACCGCGCCGAGCTCCACCTCAACAACCAGGACGAACCCTTCTGGCGCCTCGTCGAATCGGACGCCGGAGACTGCCTCGGCGCGGCGTGTGCCAACTGGCAGGACAACCGCTGTTTCATGGTGGCTGCCCGGCGAACTGCCGAGAAGGCATCGATCGTGATCACCAACCACGCCCTCCTGCTCGCCGACGCGGCCGCCGGGGGCCAGGCTCTCGGCGACCACGATGCTGTCGTCGTCGACGAGGCACACCACCTCGAGTCCGCGGCCACCGAGCAGTTCGGGGTGAGCCTGCGCGCCGCCGATGTGCTCACCGTCCTCCATCGGCTGGGCCCCGCCGAGGCCGAGCTCGGCGCCGCCCTGGAGGGCGCCGCAGAGGCGACGGCGCGGCTGTTCGGCGACGTCAAGGGGCGCATCGGCGAGATCCTCGGCGCCGACCACTCCGGCAACGCCACGGTGGCCCTGACGGCCGAGGTGATCGAGGGCCGCGGCCACGCCACCCTGCTCCGCTCTGCCGAGCTCGCGACCGAACGCTGGCGCGGCGCCGCCGCCCGGCTCCGCGAGCCCGACCATGCCACCTCGCTTCGTCTCGACCTCCTCCCGCAGCCCGACCGCGCCGACGAGGAGCGGGGGCTGGCCGCCGACGCCCTCGAGGGACTTGCCGCCGCGGTGGAGCGTGTTCTGGTCCGCCCCCCTGAGGATCACGTTGCCTGGCTGGGCCTCCGCGCCGAGCAGGGCGAGCTGCACGAGGCACCGGTTGCCGTCGCCGACAGCCTCCGCGATGCCGTCTTCGCACGCGCCGACACGGTCATCGCCACGTCGGCGACGCTGGCAGTGGCCGGCGATTTCGGGTTCATGCGCAGCCGGCTGGGCCTTGACGGGGCCGACGAGGTGCTGCTCAGCTCTCCGTACGACTTCTTCGAGCAGGCGCTCTGCATTCTGCCCTCCGATGTGCCGCCCTACGACGACGCGGCGTACGACCGCGCCCTGGCGGCGCTGATCGGCGACGCGGCCGAGCGCCTCGGCGGCAGCACCCTGGCGCTGTTCACGGGTTACTCCCCGCTGCGCCGCGTCCACAGCCTGCTTGGCGCCCGGCTGGAGGCGAGTGGCATCGCCCTGCTCGGCCAGGGCCTGGACGGCACCCGCCGCCAGATCCTCGCCAGCTTCCTCGCCAACCAGCGCACCGTTCTCCTCGGGACCAACAGCTTCTGGGAAGGCGTCGACGTCCCCGGCGATGCGCTCCGCTGCGTGGTCATCGCCAAGCTCCCGTTCGCCGTGCCCACCGATCCCCTTGTCCGCGCCCGCACCGCGTCGCTCGCCGACCCCTTCGGCCAGTACGTTCTCCCGCAGGCGGTTCTGCGCCTCCGCCAGGGCTTCGGGCGCCTTATCCGCCATGGCGCCGACCGCGGCGCGGTGGTGCTCTGCGACGAGCGCCTGCGCACCCGCGAATACGGCGACCGTTTCCTCGCCGCGCTGCCCCCGGCGGCGGTGGCGACGCTGCCTGTCGCTGACGTGGGGGAAGCGGTGGCTGCGTTCGTCCTCGATCGCCGCCTGCCCGAGATGACACGGATGAGCCGTTCCAGCCGACAATCGGCGCAGGATCACGACATGGACGAGGAACCCGCATGACCCTGACCGAGGCACGCCCCGCCGCGGATGTGGCGCCGGCGTCCGGCCCTCATGCGCAGCGGGCGGCGACGAGCACGGATGCCGAACGCACCGACGTCATCGTCGCGCTCGCGCAGGTGGCGCCGCGACTCGGGGATGTCGCCGCCAACCTCGACCGCCACCTCGAGCTCATCGACCAGGCCGGGGCGGGCGGCGCCGCCCTCGTCGTGTTCCCGGAACTGTCGCTCACCGGCTACTTCCTCAAGGACCTGGTTCCCGAGGTCGCCCTGCGCGAGCAGAGTGACCAGTTGCAGACGCTGGCGGCGGCCTCGACGACGGTGGACGTGGTGGCCGGGTGTGTCCTCGAGAGCGACGACGCCCGCTTCTACAACGCCTCCCTCTACATGGCGGGCGGGCGCATCCACCACGTCCATCGCAAGGTCTACTTGCCCACCTATGGACTCTTCGACGAGGCCAGGTACATGGCCCAGGGGGATCGATTCCGAGCGTTCGCGGCCCCCCTGGCCGCCGCCGCACCCTCACGACCCTGGCAGGCGGGCATCCTCATCTGCGAGGACATGTGGCACCCGACCGCGGCTGCCCTGCTCGCCCGTGACGGCATCGAGCTGTTCCTCTGTCCCTCGTCCTCGCCGGGCCGCGGCGTGGTCAGCGGCCACGCCCTGGGCACCGCGCGCAGCTACGACGCCATGACGCGCACCTACGCGCAGCTCTTCACGTCGTACCTCGTCTACTGCAACCGCGTCGGCTTCGAGGACGGGGTCGGGTTCTGGGGTGGGTCACGCGTGGTGGGCCCGGACGGCCGCCTCCTCGACGACCCCGCCGCCAACCATGAGCAGCTGGTTCTCCACCGCATCGACCGTGGCGCCGTGCGGCGCGCCCGCATCGCCAACCCATTGCTTCGGGATGAACGACATGACGTCAACGACGCCGAGACAGACCGCCTCAAGGCCAGAAACACTCGCGATTGACAGCGCCGTGGTCGGCGACATCCTCGTCGGCTTCGTCCGCAACGAGGTGCGCAAGGTCGGCTTCGAACGTGTCGTCGTGGGCCTGTCCGGGGGCGTCGACTCGGCCCTGAGCGCGGCCATCGCGTGCATGGCGCTGGGTCCCGACAACGTGCTGCCCATCCTGATGCCGTACCGCACGTCATCGTCCGCGTCGGAGGCGGACGCCCGGCTCGTCTGCGAGCACCTCGGCATGACCCCGACTGTCATCGACATCTCCCCGCAGGTCGATGTCTACTTCGAGCGCTTTCCTGACGCCGACCGGGGCAGGCGCGGCAACAAGATGGCCCGCGAGCGCATGACCATCCTCTACGACATGTCGTGGGCGCACGGTGCGCTGGTGATCGGCACCAGCAACAAGACGGAGCTTCTGCTCGGCTACGGCACGCTCTTCGGCGACATGGCCAGCGCGCTCAACCCTCTCGGCGACCTCTACAAGACCCAGGTTTTTGCGCTCGCTCGCAGCATGGATCTGCCCCGGACGGTCATCGACAAGGCCCCCAGCGCCGACCTCTGGGAGGGTCAGTCCGACGAGGAGGAGCTGGGCTTCGGGTACTCCCTCGTCGACTTGGTGCTCTACCACATGGTCGACGAGCGCTGCACCAAGGCCGAGCTTCGCAGCCTCGGTTTCGAGGATGCGTTCGTGGACGACGTGGCCCGCCGGGTGCGTGGAAGCCAGTACAAGCGGCGCCCGCCGATCATCGCCAAGCTCTCGGCCCGCACCATCGATCGGGAGTTCCGCTATCCCCGGGACTGGGGTACTTGAGCACCGCAGGGGCGGGCATCCTCCACGTCGTGGCCACGCCGATCGGCAACCTGGAGGACATCACGCTGCGGGCGCTTCGCGTGCTGCGCGAGTGCGACGCCGTCGTGGCCGAGGACACGCGGCGCACCCGCCATCTGCTCACCGCGCACGGGCTGGCCCGCCAGCTGCTCTCCCTGCCGGCGCACGACGAGGCCGGTCGCGTGCCGGCGCTCGTCGGTCGGCTGCTGGCCGGGCAGACCCTGGCGCTCTGCACCGACGCCGGCACGCCGGTGGTCAGCGACCCGGGCAGCATGCTGGTCAGGGCCGCGCGCGCGGCGGGCGTCACGGTGGTGCCGGTGCCGGGTCCCTCGGCCCTGACGGCCGCGCTGGCCGGCAGCGGCCTGCGCGGCGACCGCGTCTGCTTCCTCGGCTTCCTGCCGCGCAGCCCGGGCAAGCTGCGCCGCACCGTGGAATCCGCGCTCGTCCTCGACGCCACCGTCGCCTTTTTCGAGTCGCCGCTGCGCCTGGCCCGGACCCTGGGTCTCATCGCACCCGGCTGCGGGGAGCGACCCGTGGTGGTTGCGAGGGAATTGACTAAAGTCCACGAGACCTTCCACACCGGCACCGCGGCAACGCTGGCGGAGTCGTTTGCCGCACATCCGCCCCGGGGCGAGTGCACCGTCCTCATCGGAGCCATCTGACGTGACTCGACCGGCGCACTTCTACGTCACCGCGGCGATCGACTACGTCAATGGCAATCCCCACCTCGGCCACGCCTACGAGAAGATCGGCTGCGATGTGCTCGCGCGGCACCGCCGCCTCCGCGGCGACGACGTACGCTTCACTGTCGGCAGCGATGAGCACAGCCAGTCGGTGGAACGTGCCGCCCGGGCCGAGGGCCTGGCGCCCGCGGACTTCTGCACCCGTCAGGTCAAGGCCTTCACCTCGATGATGGACGCATTCGACGTCGAGCCCACGGCGTTTGTGCGCACCAGCAGCGAGGCCAACAGACGCACATCAGAGACGCTGTGGAGGGCCGTCGCCGAGTCCGGCAACATCTACAAGGACTGGTACAGGGCCTGGTTCTGTCCCTCCTGCGAACAGTTCTACACCGACAAGGAGATCGTCGCCGGGCTCTGTCCCATCCACGCCATCCCGGTGGAGTGGGTCGAGGAGCAGAACTGGTTCTTCCGGCTCAGCGCGTTCGCCGAGCCGCTCCTCGACCTCTACGAGCGCGAGCCCGGTTTCCTCGTGCCCGCAACGCGGCGCAACGAGATGCTCAACGTGATCCGCGGCGGGCTCACGGACATCAGCATCTCGCGCGGATTCTCGCAATGGGGGATCCCTGTGCCAGGCGACGAGTCACAGGTGATCTGGGTGTGGCTGGACGCGCTCCCGGCGTACCTGACCGGGGTCGGCTATCCGGACGGGGACGAGTTCTCGCGCTTCTGGCCCGCCGACGTTCACGTCATCGGCAAGGACATCACCCGCTTCCATGCGGTCACCTGGCCGGCGCTCCTCATCGCCGCCGGTCTGCCCCTGCCCCGCGCCGTCCACGCCCATGGATTCATCACGCTGGCGGGCGAGAAGATGAGCAAGAGCCGGGGGATCTTCGTGGAGCCCATCCAGCTCGCCGACCAGTTCGGCAGCGACGCGGTGCGCTGGGTGCTGCTCAGCGAGATCCCCTTCGACCGTGACGGCGACTTCTCGGTGTCCAATTTCGTCGACCGCTACAACGCCGACCTTGCCAACGATTACGGCAACCTTGTCTCGCGCACCACCAAGATGGTGCAGCGATATTTCGAGGGCCGGGTCCCGGCGATGGGACCGCGACTGCCGATCGACGACGAGCTGCGCAGCACCGCGGCGCGGGTCGTCGGTGTCTACGACTCGGCAATGGACCGGTTGGAGTTCAGCGAGGGGCTGGCCGCGGCGCGCCAGCTGGTGGGCCGGGCCAACAAGTACATCGAGGAAACGGCACCGTGGACGCTGCACCGCGAGGGTGACGGCCGGCTGGCCACCGTGTGCGCCGAACTGCTCGAGGCGATCCGCGTCTCCACCATACTGCTCCACCCCGTGATACCACGGGCGACCGCGCGCGTCGCCGCCGAGCTCGGCATCAGCCTGGAGGGTGATCTCACGGACGACCTGCGCGCCTGGCCCCGGCTGAGCCAGGGCGCACCGGTCGCCGTCGGTGACATCCTCTTTCCCCGGCTCGACCGCGAGGCCGTGCTCGGCGCCGCATGACTGAGACGGCGGTGCGCCGCCCCCTCGTCGACACCCACTGCCACCTCGTCCTCCTCGACGAACGGGGCCTCCTCCACGCGGCGCTGGAGAGCGCGGCCGAGGCCGGTGTGGAGCAGATCGTCAGTGTCGGGCTGAACCTCGAGGACTCCGACCTCAACCGGCTCATGGCCGAGGCCCACGACAACGTCTGGTTCACGGTCGGCTGGCATCCCCATGAGCGTCACGCCCCGGACGCGGCCCAGCTCCACGCCCTCGACGAACTGCTCGCCCACCCGCGCGCCGTCGCCGTCGGCGAGATCGGCATCGACCTCTTCTTCCGCCCCGGCTACCACGACACGCCTCTCGATGAGCAGCGGCGGGCCATGCACGCCATGCTCGACCTCGCCGCCGCGCACGCCAAGCCGGTGGCCGTCCATGATCGCAACGCCCACGAGGAGGTGCTCGAGGTCCTGCGCAGTCACGCTCATGTGGGTGGGGTCATGCACTGTTTCAGCGGTGACGCGGCGTTCGCGCGCCGCTGCGTCGCGGCGGGCTACGCCGTCTCCTTCTCCGGGATCATCACCTTCCCCCGCAGCGAGCCCCAGCAGGCGGCGGCGCGCAGCCTCGGCGACAACGACTACGTGGTCGAGACCGACTCGCCGTTCCTCGCCCCCGTGCCGCACCGTGGCCGTCCCAACCTTCCCGGCTATGTCGCCGCCACGGCGGCGGCGGTGGCGGCTCTGCGCGGGGTCGACCCCGACACCGTCCGCGAGCAGTCCACGGCCACCGCGCAGCGCGTCTTCGGTCTTCCGGGAACCCGTCGGTGAGCGACCCGTCGCCGGCACGCCCCGACCTCTGCGACTCGCGAACGCTGCACGCGGTGGCCAGACGGGTGGGACTGGTGGCCAGCCGGAGGATGGGCCAGAACTTCCTCGTGGACAGGGAGGTTCTCGACGACATCGTGGCCGCGCTCGACCCGGGACCTGACGACGACGTGTTCGAGATCGGCCCCGGGATCGGCACCCTGACGGGCGAGCTCTCCCAACGGGCGCGCCGCGTGGTCGCGGTGGACGTGGATGAACTCTGCGTTGCCGCGACGCGGACCACACAGCGCGATCGCGCCAATGTCACCGTGGTCGAGGGCGATGCCCTGCGCTTTGAGCCATCGGCGCTGGGGATGGGGGAGAGGTGGCTGGCCGCCGGCAACATCCCATACAGCATCACCACGCCGCTGCTGACCCGGCTCTTCGAGATGGAGTTCCCACCGCAGCGCGGCGTGTTCCTGGTGCAGCGCGAGGTGGCCGCCCGGCTCGCTGCCGGTCCCGGTGCCTGGAGCCTGGCCACGGTGGCAGTGCGCAGCGTGGCCGCTGTGGAGCGTCTCCGCGACGTTGCCCCGGCCAGCTTCGATCCCGCCCCAGCGGTGCATTCGAGCCTGGTCCGCCTTCACCCCGCTCGGGTTCTCGATCAGCCGGCGCGCCAGGCCGCGCTCGACGTGGCGCGCCTCGCGTTCCAGATGCGCCGCAAGACGCTGCGCCACGGCATCACCCACGCCGCCGGCGGTGACGAGCGCATCGGCATGGCCTGGCTGGCCGAGGCGGCGATCGACCCTGGGCGACGCCCGGGCACCCTCAGCGTCGAGGAGTGGCACAGGATCGCGGTCGCCGCCCGTACCCTTGCGCCGCAGTCGTGAACGAACCGACCCCCCTTCTGCCGCCCGACGACGAGGTCGCACCCGCCGCGTCGCCGCGCCGCCTGCACGAGGCGCGGCCGGCGGTCCCCCCGCGCACCGACGACCGCCAGGGTTTCCGGGCCGTCCTCGCCCGCGGCGACTTCCGCCTCCTCTGGCTGGCCCAGGGCGCCAGTCAGCTCGCCGACAAGTTCCTCATGTTCACGCTCCTGATCGTTGTCTACGACGTCAGTCACAAGGCCTCGATCCAGTCGGTGCTGATGATCGCCTACACGCTGCCATCGGTCTTTCTGAGCGCGCCTGCGGGCGTGTACGCCGATCGCCACGACAAACGCTCGTTGATGATCGCCACCAACGCGATCCGCGGCGGCCTGATCCTGCTCATCCCGATCATCGAGGCGCTGCCCGTCGTGGGCAACCAGGCCTGGCCGCTGATCGTGATCACGTTCCTGTTCAGCTCGGTCGGGCAGCTGTTCGCGCCGGCCGAGGCGGCGAGCATCCCGTCCCTGGTGCGTCGCGACCAGATCATGGGCGCGACGTCGCTCTTCATGACGACCGTGATCCTCACCCTCGTCCTCGGCGTGCCGGCGGCGACGATCGCAATCCGCTTGGTGGGGGAGCGGGCACCCTTCTTCATCGCCACCGGGTTGTTCGTGCTCGCCGCGCTCTCGATCTGGCGGATCGGCACCCCGCTGCGCTCCGCGCGAAGCGCCGCCGACGAGGGGGCGAGCCTTCGTCACGAGCTGCGCGAGGGCATCACCCTGATCGCGCACAACCCCGCCATCCGCATCGGCCTGTACCAGCTCGCGATCGCCCTCATCGTGGTCTTCACGGTGTTCGCGCTCGGCCCCGTCTTCATGGTGCGCGAACTGCATCGATCGGACCGGGACACCTACATCGTGCTGATTCCGGCGACGCTGGGCATGGTGGCGATGGCGTCGCTGCTGGCGCAGAAAGCCGCCAATCGCTTCTCCAAGGCGGTGGCGCTGGTGGCCGCGCTGGCCGTCGGGGGGGCGTCGCTGGCGGCCATCGGGGCGTCGCCGCCGCTGCTCCGCGCCCTCGGCGCCGGTGGCGCGGTCGTGCCGGTGGTTCTGGTCCTCAGCGGGGTCTTCGGATGTGCCCTCGGCGCCCTGCTGATCCCGGCGTTCACGGTCCTCCAGGAGAACACCAACGAGGAGACGCGCGGGCGCATCTTCGGGGGCATCTTCGCGGTCATCAACGCGGCGGTTGCCGTCCCCCTGCTTGTCGCCGGGATCATCGCGGACGCCGTCGGCGTGGCCGGCGTTGTGGCCGGGCTTGGCGTCATCATCCTGACCGGCGCCGTCGTCGTGAGGCTCGCCTTCTGGAAACGGCTGGCTGTGCTCGACGTGGTGATCGCTGCGCCGCGCTGAGCCTCGTCGCATCTCTGCAACGACGGCGTCGCGGTTCGATCATCTTCTGCTCGCCCAGCCGGCTCGATGCAAAGCTCCCGGCCACCCCGTGGGGCATTTGATTGGGACAGCCGGGAGACGACATGCGGGCCATCGTCACGTGTGAGTGCTGCGGCCATCGCCAGGCGGTGGCACGGCCGATCGGGCAACCGGAGTCGTTCCACGTCGTCTGCCACGAGTGCGAGGGCGTGCTCAAGGTCGAGGTGACCGCCCATGACCTGAGCGTCGCTGAAAGGAGCGCCGGAGGCCCGAGAAAGGCGCGTGTCTAGGCACGCGCCGGCCGGGGTCGGAGAGCACGGCTGGTATCATCGCGTCCCCGGGGCACCTGCCCCCGCGGTGCGTGCGGGCGCATAGCTCAGTTGGTACGAGCGCTGCGTTGACATCGCAGAGGTCATAGGTTCGATCCCTATTGCGCCCACCACGCACCGCCGGGGGGCCCGGCGTGATCAGTCCCACCGCGCGGGAGGAGACAAGGGCGTGACCGGTGACCAGGAGCTTGATCCCCGGGACCTCGCCAAGGACCTGGCCGCCCTGCAGATGAGCGCACCACGACGCAGTGTCGTTGCGCTGGGTGCTGGTGCACCTGGTGGAGGAGTACGCCCGCCACAACGGCCACGCCGACCTTCTGCGTCAGCGGATCGATGGCGCGGTGGGCCAGTAGCGACGCCTGCGGGAGGTCCTACGGCGCCTCGACGCTGAGCGCGCTGGGGGGAGCCGGCACATCCTTCTCGATCGACGGAAACATCGGGAGCGCTCGCGGGCCGTGGCCGGGAGCGGAGGGCGTGTATACCGCGCCGTCGTAACGACCCGCGAGCCGGCGCCCGGTTTGGACAAGCTCATGGATGAAGCCTGAGCCGAGCCCGCGCAGCAGCGTGAGGCTGAGATGGATCCCCCCGGAGGGTTGCCACTTCATTTCATCCTCGTCGTTCATGGAACCGGTATTGGCGGCGGCCAGCTCCCCTTGGAGCGCGGCCAGCGCCGCGGCCTGCCGCGACTGGTGGGGCTGTGAACTGAGTCCCATCACCGCGATCGCCCCGTGGGCTGCCTTGAGGTGGCTGTCAACGAGCTCGTGCGCGGCCGGCCCGATCAGGCCGTTGCGAAACTTGAGCTCGTTGAGTTGATCGGCGAGCGCGTAGCTGGTCTCGACGATCTCGTCGCGGTTCATGACGTCGCTCTCATAGGACAGAACGTCGCGCCAGCTGGGCTCCAGGAGCGCCTACCGATGCTCTTCGAGCGTGGTGTGCAGGTGCTTGTAGCCGAGCTTCGGGTCTTCGAAGGCCCGCGACCCGGGATCGAGGAAGGGTCCGAGCGGAGCCACGAAGAAGTGCAGGCGCGGGTCAGCCTTGAAACGGAGGACGAGGTGCTCGCAGTAGTCGATGATCTGCATCGCCGAAGCCGCGCTCTGACCTGGAATACCCACCATGAAGAACATGTCGAGCTTCCGGCAGCCGTGGCTGAGGGCCTGCGCCAAGGTCTGCTCGACGTCCTCGTTGGAACACACGAACTTGCCGTTGTTCTCGCGGAGTCGCTCGTCCTGGGTCTCGATCGTCACCTGCAGGCTCCACGCCGGCACGCTCCTCTGCACCATCTCGAAGAAGGCAGTGTCCGCGGGGTAGAAGAGCTCGAAGACGAACTCGTTGCTGAGCCGCTCCTTGCTGAGCAGATCGAAGAAGTCGTCGGCTCGCGCGTCACCACCCATTCGAGGATCGTGGACCATGAAGATCGGAGAACCGGTGAAGCTGCGGATCGTGCGGATGTCCTGGATCAGCTTTTCAGGCGACCGGAAGGCGGGCCGGCCGCGGTTGCAGAATATAGCGGTAGTCGGGCACATCGACGTAGTCGAGGTTGTCCGGGACAAAGGACGTTGGGTTGACGACCACGGACCCGTCACCGCGCTTCCACGTGAGGTTCTCCACTGTGTCGAGTGACGCACCGCTTCGCAAGGCGTGGAGCAGTTGGCGGCACGGCTCTTCCGTCGAATCTCCGCGCAACACGAGGTCGACGAAGGGATACCGGATCAGTTCCTCGTGGTAGTACGTCGAGGAGCGGCCGCCAATCAACACCTGGGCGTCTGGGTGGATCCGCTTGATGAGCTCTGCGAGTGCAAGGGCGCCGTTGGCGTGAGCGAGCCAGTGCAGGTCGATGCCGAAAACGCGGGAGGCGAGCCGGGTGACGTAACGCTCGGGATCGAAGTGCGCGTCACTGAGCATGCGGTACGCCAGGTTCACGATGCGCACGTTGTAGCTGTTGCGCTCCAGGTACGCAGCCAAGCTGGTGAGCCCGACCGGGTACATCTCGAACTCGTCCGTGGACGGGATCACGTCGGCGACCGGCCCCTGGAGCATGGCGCGCTCCCGGAAGTCGAAGACCGAGGGCGCGTGCAGCAGGACGAGGTCGAGGCTGAAAGGGTTTCTCACTCCTCTTCGATGAGCGGCGTCTGGTTGGTGTGCACGACTGTCCCCTCCGTGAAGATGCATGGCTTCCCCGGGCTGATCGTCATGGTCTCTTCGTTGCCCCGGCGCGGCCAGAGCCGAATGTCATGGCCTGAACAGTGCCGATTGACGCGACGGCCGCCCTGGCGGTCAGTGCGAGCGGGTAGGCGCGATGATCCCAGCCGATGCTCATGACAATCCGCGGCAGGATCGCCAGCTTCGCCGGCCCGATCCACGATCGGCTGATCGTGTACGCCGCCGGGGCCGTGGCCGCTGGCCTGCTGCTCCCCAGCGTGGCGGCCCGCCTATCGGGTGGAGTGCCGTACATGCTCGGCGGCCAGGTCCTCGGGGTGGCCATGACCCTGACACTCGGCCAGTTCGCAGTGGTCGCACGCCGGCCGCTCCCGGTCCTGCTGGCGCTGGCGGCGCAATGGACCGTGCTGCCCCTGGCCGGCGTCGCGCTCTTCAAGGTGACCTCCGACCCCACGCTGCGCAACGGCGCGCTCATCGTCGCCGTTGCTCCGGCGGAGATCACCAGTGCGCTCGTGGCGCTGCTCGCGGCCGGCTCCGGGGCTGTGGCCATCACGTGCATGGCGGGGTCGCTCGCATTGGGCATTGTGCTCACACCACTCTGGGTCAGCGCGGTCCTCGGTCCCAGTTCCCACGTCGACCGACTGGCGCTGATCGCCGAACTGACGCTGTCCGTGGCGGTGCCAATGGTCGTGGGCGTCGGCGTGCGCACATGGTGGCCCGGCCTGCACCGCCTGCGGTCGCGGGCGCTCGACCTCTCGGCTGCGTGCGTCGTCCTGGTCGTGTTCGTGAGCGTGGGGTCCGCGCGCGCCTTCGTCCTGTCGGCGTCGCTTCTCCCGTGCATCGGGTTGTGCGCCGTCCTCCTTGTGACCGGCTACGGGCTGGGCATGGCGCTGGCATGGCCGTGGCGCCACCACGCGCACCTGTGGCGGGCGCTGCTCTTCCCGGTGGGCATGCGCGAGTTCGGGATCGCCGCCGCAGTGGCTCTCGCCGTGAGTCCGGGCGCGGTCGGCGTCGCGGGCGTGTACGGCGCGATGCTGATGATCACGGCGCCCGCACTGGCGCGGCGGTTGCGGCCCGTGCAGGTGGATCCCGGGAGTGTGGGGTGATGGACGTCACTCAGGGGCGTGGCCTGCCATGCTGTGACCAGTGTCGTTCTCGCAGCTCGAGGTGCTGGCGCAGTGTGCTCTGCGCTACCGGTACATGTACGAGTGGCGATTGCCGGCGACTGCGGACGACCTGTGGCCGAGGCGCACGCCTGGAAGTGACTCGGCGATGAGCGCGGCCGACCTCGGCACCCTCGTCCACGAGGTTCTCGAACGATTCCACCAACCGGGGGCCGACGACGGAGCCGGCGGCATGGCACGGCTGCGCGCCCTGTGGGAGGAGATCGCGACCGTCTCGGAGGGCGCGGAGCGCGCCACGGCTGTCTGGCGTCAGACGGCGGAGGGGATGTTCGAGCGGTACCTCCCGTCGGAGGTGGCTGGGATGGCCACCATCGCCACAGAGAAGGAGGTCAACCTCGCGGTTGACGTGGATGACCGTCCGGTGCTTGTTCGGGGATTCATCGATCGACTCTGCCGTGATGCTGATGGGCGGGTGTGGATCGTCGACTACAAGACCAACCGCTCCCTGGGGCGGGACTCGCTGGCCGCGTACGGGCGCCAGCTGGCCATCTACCAGCGCGCCTCCCGCGAGGTGCTCGGCCTCGACGCGGGCGCGCTGCTGGTCGAGATGCGCACCGGCGCCGTGCACCGCCAGGAGGGAGACGGCTGGCCGGAGGTCGAGACACTGCTCGCCACCCTGGTCGGGGGCGATCGATCGGCGCCTCCCGACCCGCCATGCGGCGGATGCGCGTACTGGCGCGGGTGCCCCTCGTCGACGCGACGGCCCGGCAACGATCCGCGCCCCTGACGGTGGCCGAGGCTGGCGACCGTATACTCGGGAGGTGAATCTCACCCGGGCGCTGTACCGTGCCGCACGCATGTCCAACAACATCAGCGCGATCACGTCGGGCAATCCTCGACGAATCGCGCGCCGCGCCAAGAACATTGCCGTCGGACGCACGCTGCGCCGCGCCGGCGTGTGGCGCAAGCTCTGGAAGTAGCCCGGCCCGACTGACCGGTCTGCTTCTGCGCAATCGGCGGTACAGTTCCCTCGACCAGATCCGCATTGGCGGCCGCGAACCGAGGTGCCGGGGATGAATGACACGCTGACCCAGACCTGCGAGCTGCTGCACGAGGCGTCGGAGACGCATCACCGAGTGTTCCGCATCGTCGACGGCGACGACCCCGACTGGGCGTCCTGGTACGCGGACTGGCTGATCGACCTCTCAGAGTTGCCCGACCTTCTGGGCACGACACCCCTACGCAGCGAGCTCGTCTACATGCTCGTCAAGCTCGACAAGGAGTACACCGGATCCGCGCAGGCAGGCGCCTGGGAGGACTTCTACGCGCGCCGGCTCCATGAGCACTTCATGCCGGGGTCGGTCGTCACGGCGGTGCCGCCCCCTCGGGGGTGAGCAGACCGGCAAGGCGTGATGCGTCGATGTTCCCCCCGCTGACGATGGCGACCGTGTTCGGAGTGGGTTGTTCCGTCGCCATCGCGGCAAAGGCGAGCGCCCCGGCTCCCTCGGCGACGACCTTGGCCTCCGTGACGAGGCGCGCAACCGCAACGTGCAGGGACGCCTCCGGAACCTCGATCCACGCTGTGACCAGGTGGCGGAGGCGCGCAAACATCTTCGCGTCGAACGGCGCCGTTGTCCCTTCGGCGATGGTGTCCGCTGTGAGCGAGACGGGCCCGCCCGCGGCGAAGGCTCTCGACCAGAGCGGGTAGCCGTCCGACTGCACACCGACGACCTGCACGCCCGGCTTCAGCGCCGCGAACCCGGCGGCAATGCCGCTGATCAATCCTCCTCCGCCCACCGCGACGAGGACCCGCTCGACCGTCGGGCACTCCGCGAGAATCTCAGGGACGATCGACGCATGTCCGGCCATCACACCGTCATCGGCGAAGGGATGGATGAACACCTCGGGCTCGCGTTCCCACGCGCGCGTCGCCATCCACTCGTACAGGCGCGGGCGCGGCGTCATCATCGCCGTAGCCCCGAGCGCGCGCACGCCATCGACCTTGAGCGCGGGCGCGGCATCGTCCATGACCACGCGACACGGCACGCCGAGCTCGCGCGCGACATACGCGCAGGCGAGGGCGGCGTTGCCCGAGCTCACCGTGATCAGGCCGCGCTCGCGCTGCCTCGGGGCGAGGGCGAGGGCCGCGGCGAAGAAGCCGCGCACCTTGAAGCTGCCCGTCGGCTGCAGTGAATCGAGCTTGAGAAGTCCCCCGCCGGGCGCCGGGATCAGCGGCGTGTGCCGGATGTGCGGCGCCACCAGCCGGGCGACGAGTTGGACCCGCTCCGCGTCGATCCGCCAGGCAACGTCGTCTGCGGAGGCGGGTCGATCACCGGCAACACCCATCGGGCGGTGATCCTACGCCGCGCCGCCTTGCCACAGACCTGCACCGAGAACGTCATCGCAGAGGTCGCTGACGCGTCCTCGGCGCAACCTCAGGCCTGCTGCAGGTGCAGGTCGAACTCCATTGTCGCGTTGTCCTGGACACTCACGAAACCGCCGATGCTCGGCGGGGTCATGCCGAACTCCTCGAACGGGAACGTGATCGATCCCACCACCTCGGTCGTCTTGGCGCTCAACCGTGCGGTCATCGGGATGGTCACCGTCTTGGTGGTGCCATGGATGGTCATTGCGCCCGTCACCGACACCGAGACCGCCGCCCCCGACGCAACGTTGGTGGGCAGGGTGACCGGCGCCGCCAGCACGAACGTCGCCTTCGGATAGGTGTCACTCTGCACGCCGAGAGTGCGGATGTGCTGGTCGCGCATCGACTGGTCGGAGCTGAGCTTGCTGACGTCGACGGTGAAGGTCGCCGCGGTGACGGTGAGGGCCTTGTCCGTGCCGCCGATGGTGACGCTGCCCGTGACCGACGAGGTGCGCCCCACGGCGTCGCTCGGCGCCGACAGGAAGGCGAGTTGCTCGCGCACGCGGTACCCGACGACGGAGCCGGCGGCCACGCTCCATGTCCCCGGGACCTGCACCCCCGCGACCGCGGGGGTGGGGACGGGCGTCGAGGACGCGCCAGTGCCACTGCTCAGGGCCAGCGGGGCGGGAGCGCTCCCGCTGAAGAGCAGGAAGTACACGGCGGCGAACGCCGCCGCCACCGCGAGAACGATCGCCGAGAGCGTGTATGCGCAGGCGCGGCGGCTGCGTGGCCGGGGGACCCGCGACAGGAAGGTCATCCGACGCCGCTGACGTGCTCGTCCAGGCTTCTCAGCCTGAGGAGCGAACCTGTGAGTTCTCTGAGACTGTCCTCAGGGGGCCCTGGGGCTTGGGCGACCGGGCGGGCTACGGCGTGGGCGTCGGCTTGAACCCGCAAGTATTGGTCATGTACGCGGTGATCGCCTTCGCGGCGCTGCTCACGGCCGGGGTGCCCAACGTCGAGAACGCCGTACCAAGCTGGGTGAACGAGGTGACGCCCTGGATCTGGCTGTTCAGCTGGTCGTACGCTGAGCGCAGCGTCTGGAACTGAGTCGAGATCTCGCTCGGCGCCGAACCGGCCAGCCCGTCGATGGCCGTCGTCGCCGTGGCAAACAGCTGCTTGTACGCGTTGACGTCCGGCGTCGCCCCGGGGCTGGCCGACAGGAAGCCGCTGCTCACGTGTTGCAACTGTGTCCCCAGGCCGACGACCTGGCCACAGAACGAAGAACCGCCGGGGACGGACAGGGTGGGGACGCTGCTCTGCGTCGCGGCCGCGCCTCCCGACGACGAGGTTGATGCCGTCGGCGTGGAAGACCCGCATGCGCTGAGAACGGCGCCGGCGATGGCGGCAGCGACCAGACCTGCTGTGAATCGTGAACGGCTCATGGCACAACCCCCTCAGAAGCGCACAGCGGGCGCCGCGCGGCGTCCGCCAGAAGTTGGGTGACGACGGTTCCACCGGCGACTCCCACCCCAAGCCTACAGGGCAGATTGAGGGGCGTGTTGAACTTGGACGGATCTGTGGCCCAGGGCCCCGTCGGGTGGAGCGCCGGCGATGATTCCCAGTCCGCTGCTAGTGTCGGACCGATGTCGGAACTCAGCCACGTCGCTCCCGACGGCAGCGTCCGGATGGTCGACGTCGGCGACAAGACCGAGAGCGTTCGCTCGGCGACGGCGCACGCGCAGGTGCGCTTTCACGAGCGTGCCACCCTGAGCCGTCTTCGGGAAGGAACGGTCGCCAAGGGCGACGTCCTCAACACCGCACGGATCGCCGGCATCATGGCCGCCAAGCGAACCTCCGAGCTCATCCCCCTCTGTCACCCTCTGCCGCTCGACCACGTCGCCGTCGACTTCGAGTGGCTCGACGATCTCCCCGGGCTGCGCGTGGTGGCGACGGCGCGCTGCCGCGGCGCCACCGGCGTCGAGATGGAGGCGCTGACCGCGGTGTCCGTCGCGGCGCTGACGGTCATCGACATGCTCAAGGCGATCGACCGGTGGATCACCGTGGAGGGTCTCGGCCTCATGGAGAAGAGCGGCGGTCGCCACGGGCCGCTCGTCCGGCCGGCTCCCGGGGGGTGACCCCAGCGGCGGCGGCGGCGGCGGTGGGCTGGCTGTCGATGGCGCCGGTGAAGAGCCTGCGCATCCAGGAGGTCTCCGAGGTTCATCTCGGCCCCGACGGCGTCGAGGGCGACCGCCGGTTCCTGCTTAGCGACAGCAACGGGCACCTCTTCAACGGCAAGCGCATGGGTGTTCTCATGCAGGTCATCGCTGAGAGCGCGCCTCCCCATACCGCGCTGACCCTTCGTTTCCCCGACGGCGAGGTGGTGAGCGGCGACGTCGAACTCGGCGCCCGCACCACCATCCTCGCCTATCGAGAGTTGCGCCCGGTTCGCGCCGTGCTCGGTCCCTGGTCGGAGGCCCTCTCGGCCTTCGCGGATGTGGACGTGCGGCTTGTCCAGCCCCTCGACGGCGGCGGGGGAGTGGACCGATACCCGGGCGGTGGGGTCACGATGCTGTCCGCCGCATCGGTTGAGGCTCTGGCGGGGGCGGCCGGCGTGGCGGCCGTCGACAGGCGCCGTTTCAGGATGAATATCGGTCTCGAAGGCCCAGCAGCGTTCGAGGAGGACCGGTGGCTTGGTCGAGTGGTCGCAATTGGTGAGGCCACGGTGCGGGTCAACGGCAATGTCGGGCGCTGCGCAGTGACCACGGAGAACCCGGTGACCGGCGTGGCCGACCTGCGCACGCTGCACCTCCTGGGCGACCTCCGCGCCGGCGCGCCGTCAACCGAGCCCCTGCCCTTCGGCGTGTGGGGCGAGGTCGTCCAGCCCGGCCGAGTTCGCCTCGGCGACGCTGTTCGGGTTCTCTGACCAAGCCGCCTGGCCGTCGGGGCATCCGGCGGCGCCCCGGCTCCGTACACATCGGCAGCGTCACCACCGGCATCAAGCGGGCGGACGGCGTCAATCGACAGCACACGAGGGTCGGGGGATGAAAGCGCCCTCGGCCGCTCACATGGGAGGTGCGGCATGCCGTTCATTGGTACCGGGCACATCTGGCTTCTGGGGATCCTTCTCGTCATCGTCCTGATCATCTGGGGCCCGGGCAAGCTTCCCGATATCGGCTCCGGCATGGGCCGCGCCATCCGCGAGTTCCGCAAGGCCTCCAGCGACACCAGGGAGCAGTTCAACGCGGTGACCCGTGTCGAGACCCCGCCGTCGGTTGACACCGCGCCCGACCCCGCCACTCAGGCGGTCCCCGTCGCATCCAGTCGCGGCGCCGGCGTCTGAGCTCGACGCGCTGAGCGGCGGAGGCGATCACTGATGCAGGGGGTGGCCGGCGACCGCCCCGTGACGGTCGTCGAGCACCTCGAGGAGCTGCGCCGCGCCCTGCTGATCTCGGCGGTGGCGTGGATCGTGGCCACGGTGCTCGCCTTCATCTTCCACGGCGCCATCGTCGAGTTCCTGTTGCGCCCACTCACCACGGTCCCGGCCAGGAATAACCACATCAGCTCGACCGCGACCTTCACGAGCCCCACGGAGGGCCTCAGCATCCCCATGAAGATCTCGGCGATCGTGGGCGTGGTGGGCGCGGCCCCGGTGATCCTCTGGCAGGTCTGGGGGTTCATCGCCCCCGGACTGCGGCCGCTGGAGCGGAAGTTCGTGGGGCCGTTCGTGGGCTCGGCGTTCCTGCTCTTCGCCGGCGGCGCGGCCTTCGCCTACTTCGTGATGCCGATCGGCCTCAACTTCCTGGCCACCTTCCTCGGCAACAGCGCCATCTACCTGCCCGACATCAATTCCTCCCTCATCCTCGACAAGGTGCTCAAGCGCTGATGCCGGGAGGGTCGTACGACCAACGTCGTCTATCGCCTCCGCCCGCCGGCCCCGACACTCGCAGCGGGTGCTCAACGTGCAGCCGCCGGCTGTGGCATCTCGGGAGGACATGCCGTGACACGGGGACGTGTGTTCCGCCTGGGCGGCGTGGCGACCGCCGCGTTGGCGGCCGTGCTGCAGGTGTCGACCGCCTCTGCCGGTGGCAGCTTTGTTGGAGGCCTGTCGAAGATCACTGAGATCGCCAGCACCGTTCCGGTCGTTGGCGACGTCAATCCCTACGGCATGGCGGTGGTGCCGCAGAGTGGCGGCGACCTGACGGTCGGTGACGTGCTGATCAGCAACTTCAACGCGGCGAGCAACCTCCAGGGGACGGGGACGTCGATCGTGGAGGTCTCCCCGCGGGGGTCGCGGCGGCTGTTCGCGCGGGTTGACGCGGCATCGCTGCCGGGGCGCTGTCCCGGCGGCGTCGGCCTGACCACCGCCCTCAGCGTGCTCCCCCATGGCTTTGTGGTGGTGGGCAGCCTTCCGACAACGGATGGCACGGCCGCGACGGCACGGGCCGGGTGTCTCATCGTCCTCAACAACGAGGGCCGTGTGGTCGAGACGCTGTCAGGGGACGGCATCAACGGCCCCTGGGACATGACCGCGGTCGCCAACACCGATGGCGCCGACCTGTTCGTCACCAACGTCCTCAACGGCACCGTTGCGGCCGGCGGAGTGGTCGTGCATCGGGGCACCGTGGTGCGCATCGACCTCCGCATCGGCTGGGCTGGAGCGCCGGCCGAGATCTCGCGGACGGTCATCGGCTCAGGATTCGCGGAGCGTACCGACCCGGCCGCGCTCGTCATCGGCCCGACCGGGGTCGGGTTGGGCGGTGACGGCACCCTCTTCGTCGCCGACAGTCTCAACAGCCGCGTGGCGGCCATCCCTGACGCGGTCAGCAGGCGCGGCAGCGCCGGGACGGGGCGCGACGTGAGCATGGCCGGCGCCCTCAATGACCCGCTGGGCCTCACCGTCGCCCCCAACGGCGACATCCTCACCGTCGACGGCGCGGACGGCAACCTCGTGGAGACGACGCCGCATGGCGGCCAGGTCGCTGTTCGGCAACTCGATTCGAGCGGATCACCTCCTGGCGCCGGTGCTCTCTTCGGGCTCGTGGTGACGCCGAGCGATCGAGGGCTGTACTTCGTCGACGACGCCACCAATACCCTGCAGCTGCTTCACTAAGCTCCCCTTTTTGACGGGTCCCGTGCACCACACGGCACGGGGCCCGTCGCTTCTCTCATTGGAGATGGCGTCGGTCAGCGCCCTTGGAGCCGGGTCACGGACCGCGCCCGCCACGACCGCCTCCCGGTGCGGCGCTCCGCCTCATCGGCGCCGCGCATCGCCCGCACACTGAGGTTCACCGCAAGCCAGCGCAGTGGTTCGGGCTCCCACGGGCGGGACCGATGCTGCACCCAGGGCAGGCGCGTCAAGGGTGTGTCCCGCTCGAGGATGAGGTCCGCGAGCGTGCGCCCGGCGACGTTGCTGGCGGCGACGCCATCACCGACGTAACCGCCGGCGGACGCGATGCCATTGCGCCTGTCGATGCGCACCGACGGATACCAGTCCCTGGCGACCCCGATGGGACCTCCCCAGCGGTGCGTGACGTGCACCCCGCGCGTCTGCGGAATCAATTCGTGGAGCGCGTTCTCGAGCGCGCTGAACACCCGTGCGTCACCATCGAAGCTGTCGGACACACGCGAGCCGAAGTGGTACGGCGCGCCCCGCCCACCAAAAGCGATCCGTCCGTCCGCGGTGCGTTGCGCGTAGATGAGCAGGTGGCGGCCGTCGTTGATCGTTTCGCCGGCCGACCAGCCGATCTCTGCCCACGCGGAGTCGGGCAGCGGCTCGGTCGCGATCATCAGCGAGTAGAGGGGGAGGAGGGCCCGGTGCTCGCCGCGGAGTTCAGAGGTGTAGGCCTCGGTGGCGCGCACGATGGTGCGCGCCCGAACGGTTCCACGCGACGTGACCACGGCGTGGGGCCGGATCTCTCCCACGGCGGTCCGCTCGACGATTCGGCCGCCGGCTCGCTCGACAGCACGGCCGAGGCCCCGCACCAGTTTGCCGGGGTGGAGGCGGGCGCAGTGCGGGGTGAACTGAGCGCCCCGACAGCCGGGCACGCGCACACGTTCAGCCGCCTGCCCGCGGTCGAGCCACTGCAGTGCCAGGTCGGACTCGTCGCGTTGCTGCGAGGCCGCCGTGCGCGCGCGCAGGTCGCTTTCCTGCAACGACGTCATGGCCAGCGTCAGACAACCTCCTCGGCGAATGTCGGCGTCGATGTGCTCGTGACCGGCCGTGGCCGCCACGTCGTCGATTCCCTCGACCAGGGCGCGGTGCATGGCCCGGGCGGCGTCAGCGCCCTGCTGCTGCACGACACGGTCCCAGGACACAGGGAACAGGTCGCTGCACCAGCCGCCGTTGCGCCCGCTCGCCCCGAAGCCCGCGATCTCGCGCTCCACCACCAGGACACGCAGGCTGGGGTCGCGCTGAAGCAGCGCGTATGCGGTCCACAAACCCGTGTACCCGGCACCGACGATGGCCACGTCCACGTCACAGTCGCCGTCTAGTGGCGGACGCGGCAACAGGTCGTCATCGATCGCGTCGAGCCAGAAGCTCAGGCGACGATAACGCTGCGGGTCGGCGGCGGTCACACCTCGATGTTCGACATGACGTGCTTGATGCGCGTGTAGTCGTTGAAGCCGTACATCGACATGTCCTTGCCGTAGCCGGAGTGCTTGAAGCCGCCGTGGGGCATCTCGGACACCACCGGGATGTGCGTGTTGATCCACACGCAGCCGAAGTCGAGAAGGCGTGACATGCGCATGGCCCGCCCGTGGTCGCGAGTCCACACGCTCGAGGCGAGCCCGTACTCGACGTCGTTGGCCCAGCGCAGCGCCTCGCCCTCGTCGGTGAACCGCTGCACGGTGACCACCGGGCCGAACATCTCCTGCTGGATGACCTCGTCGTCCTGGCGCAGTCCCGCGATCACGGTTGCCTCTTGGAAGAACCCCGGACCGCTCGACGCACCGCCGCCCGCCGCGATCGAGGCGTGGTCGGGAAGACGGTCGATGAACCCGCGCACCCGGGCCAGCTGGTCGCGGTTGTTGAGCGGCCCGTAGGCGGCGTCCTCGTCCGCGGGCGGACCGGTGTGGGTCAGCTTCGCCTGCGCAGCGAGGGCGTCGAGGAAGTCATCGTGGACGCGGGGACCGGCGAGCACGCGTGTCGCCGCCGTGCAGTCCTGGCCGGCGTTGAAGTACGCGGCGCCGGCAATCCCCTCGGCGGCAGACTCGACGTCGGCGTCGTCGAACACGATGACCGGTGCCTTTCCGCCAAGCTCGAGGTGGACACGTTTGAGGTCCACCGCGGCCGCGGCTGCGACCTCGCGGCCGGCGCGGACGCTGCCCGTGATCGACACCATCGCGGGGATGCGGTGCGACACGATCGCGCCCCCGGTGGCGCGGTCACCGCAGATCACGTTGAAGACGCCCGGCGGCAGCACCTCACAGGCGAGTTCCGCCATGCGGATGGTGCTCAGCGGGGTTGTCTCCGACGGCTTGAGCACCACCGTGTTGCCCGCGGCGATCGCCGGGGCGAACTTCCAGGCCGCCATGAGCATTGGGTAGTTCCACGGGGTCACCTGACCGCACACCCCGACGGGCTCACGGCGGATCCAGCTGGTGTGGCCGGCCATGTACTCGCCGGCCGCCGTGCCCTCGAGAAAGCGGGCCGCTCCGCCCATGAACCGCACGATGTCGTGGAGCATGGGCAGCTCCTCACTCTCGGTGAGCGCAAGCGGCTTGCCGGTGTTGCGGCACTCGATCTCGACAAGCTCGCGACCGTGCTCCTCGAGCAGGTCGGCGAAGCGCAGCATCGCCCGGCTGCGCTCCTTCGGAGTGGTGTCCCGCCAGCCGGGAAACGCCTCCTGGGCGGCGCGGTAGGCGTCATCGACGTCCTCGGCGCTCGACAGCGGAGAGTGTGCGAACACCTCCCCGGTGGAGGGATCGACCAGAGCAAGGGTGCCGTCGCCGCGCGTCTCCACCGACCTGCCGCCGACCACGTTGCGCAGCGTTTCCACAGTCACAGCCATGTCCAGACTCCCGGTGTGTGAGGTGACCGCGTCAGAACGTGCGCGGTGTGTTGATCCAGAGAACACGGGTCACCATGGGGCCCGGGTTCCACCAACGATGCCGGCGTGTCGATTCGAAGCACAGCGACGTGCCGGCGAAGACGTCGAACTGTTCGCGACCGTCGAGTGTGATCGACAGCATGCCGTCGATGACGAAGAGAAACTCCTCCCCCTCGTGGGCGTACTCCCCGCCGCTGCCGAACCCGGGCTCGATGATGAACCGCTGTGGCTCGAGCAGTTGCGCCGTGCCCGACAGATCCTCGATGCGCACGCCCGGGATGGGGAGGTGCAGCAGAGTGACCTCGCCGCCGATCGGCCGGCACGCCGGCGGCGTCGTCCCGAGGAGCGCGCCGACGGTCGTGCCGAGCGCGGCGCTGAGCTTCTGCAGCGACGCCACCGAGGGCTGAACCACTCCGCGTTCCACACCCGAGACCAGCGACGCCGAGACGCCCGCCAAGGCTGCCAGCGCACGCATCGACAGACGGCGCTCCAGTCGCTTCTGGTGCAGAGGTGTCCCGATGTTGATGGTGGGAGCCGCGCTTCTCGCGGTCGGCGGCCGGGGTCGGAGTCGTCCACGCGGCGGCGCATCGCGCAATTTGCGCCCGATGGCATGGACGGCCAGCCCCTCGACCTCCCGAAGGCGGTGAACCTCGCGAGCCCGGGTCACCTCCCCGGCGTCGTAGCGGCGCCAACCGGCCGGCGTGCGCGACGATCGAAGCAGCCCGTACCGCTCCCAGGCGCGCAGGGTCGACGGGCTGATGCCCACCATCCTGGCCACCTCTCCGACCGAGTAACGTCCCCCTGGCTCGGCGCTCACACCATCTTCCACTTCCACCAACGCTGGAACCACTTGACGAGCCTACCACCCGCCGCTAGGGTGTGCAGCGCTCGTTGCAGATGTTCTGCAATGTGAGCGGGCGGCGCGTGGAGGTCGGGCGGATGGAGGCAGCAGGCGCGGACCGGAAGGGTCGCGGGCAACCGCGGACGCCCACCTCCGATCGCGCCGCCGTGTCGACGTCGCGATACCGGCGACGCGCGTGATGAGCAGCAGCGAAGCCTGCCGTCCAGGCTCGGATAGGAGGTGACCATGGCCACGGTTGCGGAGCCCATCGTTCACGGCGAGCCGGTCGTCTCGCAACTGAAGACGAACACCCTCACCCTGTTCGACTCGACTGTCATCGCCACGTCGAGCGTGGCTCCCGCGTACACCCTCGCGGCAACGGCCGCGGTGCTGGTGGCAGCCGTTGGCCTCGCGTCGCCGGCCGCGATCCTGGTTGGTTTTCTCCCAGTGCTATTCATCGCGCTGGCGTACTACTACCTGAACCGGATGGACCCCAACTGCGGCGCGTCGTACTCGTGGGTCAGCCGCACTCTCAACCCATACGTCGGATGGTTCTCCGGGTGGATACAGCTCGCCGCCAATGTCCTCTTCTGCGCCGCGGCACCGATCCTCGGCGGCGCCTACACCCTTCAGTTGCTCAACAGCTTCGGATGGATCAGCTCCGACGTCGCGGGCGACAACCGCTGGATCGCTGTTGTCGGTGTGGCGTGGCTCGCACTGGTGACCTTCATGGTTGCTCGCGGCATCCGCGTCACCGCCAACTTCCAGTGGGTGCTGGTCTTCATCGAGTACTTCATCGTGCTCGGGTTCGCCATCGCCGCCCTGATCAAGGTGATCTCGGGCAGCCATCCGGCGGCGACCTCCTTCGACGGCGGCTGGTTCAACCCGGGATCCCTGGGCGGCCTCAGCGGGATCGCCACAGGCGCGGCCCTGGCGGTCTTCTTCTTCTGGGGCTGGGACACTGCGGCGAACGTGAACGAGGAGACCAAAGCCGCCGACAAGTCGCCCGGTATCGCCGGCATCCTCAGCATGTTCATCCTGCTCTTCATCTTTCTGCTCGCGATCATCGCCATCCAGATGTTTCTCTCGCAGAGCGCGCTGAACGATCCCAACAACCAGGGCGACATCCTCTACTACTTCGCTCAACAGCTCTCCGGTACACCGCTGGCGTACCTGATGGTCCTGGCGGTGCTCTCGTCGACCGTCGCCACCACGCAGACCACACTCTTGCCGTCGAGCAGGCTCACCTATTCAATGGCGAGAGACGGCGTGTTCCCGAAGGCTTTCGGCCGCGTCCATCACTCCTGGAAGACGCCATGGTTCGGGACGGTGATCACCGCCGTCTTCTCCACCCTCGTGATCGTGTTGACGATCACCGTGGACAGTATCAACAACGTTTTCAACAACTTGATCCTCGACATCGGCGTACTCGTCGCTCTCTACTATGGAGTGACCGGCCTGGCATCCTTCTGGGCCTTCCGCAAGGTGCTCTCCAGCAGCGTCCGGCTCCTCCTCTTCGCGGGCATCCTTCCACTGATTGGCGGCATCTTCCTCTTCGCGATCGCGGGGTATGTCGTCTACCAGTCCTGGATCGCGGACGTCGGTGCCACTCTGCCGGTGCTGATCGCGGTGGGAGCGGGATTGCCGCTCATGGCGGTGGCCGTGGCAACCAACCACTCCGGCTTCTTTCACGAGAAGACGGTCTCCTACCTCATGGTCAACGGAAAGCTCACAGCGTCGACCTCAGGATCGCCAAGCTAGGAAGTCGTGCGTCAACACCGACATGTGAACGTCGAGGCCCGTCGGCGCCGATCGTGGCGTCCGGCGGGCTCGGTCGGAGGACCGGCTCTGTGAGCAACGCTGAGCTGCAGCGACAGCGCGAGCGCTCCATCCCGCGGGGCATGGGCTCCACCATGCCCGGCTTCGCCCACTCGGCGGACGGCGTCACCATGGTCGACGCTGACGGCAGGCGGTTCCTCGACTTCGCCAGCGGTATCAGCGTCACCAACCTCGGCCACGGCCACCCCGACGTAGTCGCCGCCATCCACGCGCAGGTCGATCGCCTCATCCATTCGGGCGCGCCGGTGATGCTCCCCGACGTCTACGTCGAGCTCTGCGCCCGCCTGTGCGACCTCTCTCCGGTGCCCCAGCCGTCGCGAGCCGTGCTCTTCAACAGCGGTGCCGAAGCGGTCGAGAACGCGGTGAAGATCGTGCGCCAAGCGACCGGGCGCCCGGCCATCGTCTCCTTCCACAACAGCTTCCACGGGCGCACCCTGCTGACCATGACCCTCACCGGCAAGGTGGACCCGTACAAACAGAACTTCGGTCCCTACGCGCCCGAGGTGTACCAGGCGCCGTACCCGAACCCGTACCACGACCAGACGTCCGACTCCAGCCTCGAAGCTCTCGAGGCGCTGTTCGCGTCGCAGGTCCCGGCCGACCGGGTGGCCGGCGTGATCGTGGAACCTGTGCAGGGCGAGGGCGGATTCGTCGTGCCGCCCGCCGATTTCCTGCCCCGTCTGTCGAGCTTGCTTCGCCGCCTCGACATCCCGCTGATCGCCGACGAGATCCAGAGCGGCGTAGCCCGCACCGGCAAGCTGTTCGCCGTGAACCATGTTGGTGTCGAGCCCGACCTCGTGCTCATCGGCAAGTCGCTGGGCGGCGGCCTTCCATTGGCGGCAGTGGTGGGCCGGGCAGCGCTGATGGACGCCACAGCGCCAGGGGGCCTTGGCGGCACATTCGGCGGCAACCCTGTCGCCTGCGCGGCCGCGCTGGCCGTGCTCGACGTCATCGAGCGTGATGACATCTGCGCGCGGGCTCGCCATGTCGGCGCCGTCGCGATGGAGCGCATGCAGGCTTTGCAGCAGCGCTACCCGTGCGTCGGCGACGTGCGCGGCATCGGAGCCATGACCGCCATGGAACTCGTGGAGAACGCCTCGAGCCGCGAACCGGCACCCGCCCTCACACTGGCCGTGTTGCGCGAGGCGCACTCGCGCGGCCTGGCGCTCCTGCGCGCCGGGCTCCACGACAACGTCATCCGTCTGCTCATGCCGCTGACGATCGCCGACGACGATCTGGCGGTCGGCCTCGACATCCTCGCGCAGGCACTCGAGGCCGCGGTCTCCGCCACCACCGGTGCCGCAGCAGCGGCCACCACAAGGACGAATCATGCCAACTGACGCCGCGCCCTCCCGTATCGACCCGCAGCGAATGGCGGACCTGACCGCGCGCGAGGAGCGCGAGTTCCTCGCCAAGCGCCAGACATCGCGCCGGCTGTGGCAGGAGGCGACCACGGCGATGCCGCGCGGCGTGCCCTCGTCGTTCCAGGACACGCCTCCGCAGCCCGTGTTCATCGACCGCGGCAAGGGAAGCCACGTGTGGGATGTCGACGGCAACGAGTACGTGGATTTCCACAACGGCTTCGGCGTCATGGTGGTGGGACACGCACATCCCGCCGTGGTTGCGGCGGTCAACGAACGCATGGCGCGCGGTTCCCATTTCGCCCAGCCCGTCGCCGAAGACGCCAGCGTGGCCGAGGAGCTGGCGCGTCGCTTCTCCCTGCCACAGTGGCGCTACACCAACAGCGGCACGGAGTCGACGCTCGATGCCGTACGGCTGGCGCGCGGCTTCACCGGTCGGGAGAGGCTGGTGAAGATCGAGGCCTCGTACCACGGCCACCACGACTCGCTGCTCGTCAGCGTCGAGCCGCCCCGCGACCTCATGGGGCCCGTCGAGAGCCCCAACTCGGTCCGCTACTGCGAGGGCATCCCCCAGGCCAGCGTCGACCTGGTCACGGTGGTTCCGTTCAACGACCTGCAGGCCCTCGAGCGTGCCTTCGCTGCGCACGACGACATCGCGGCCGTCGTCGTCGAGCCGGTGATGATGAACATCGGCATCGTGCTTCCAGACGACGGTTACCTCGCAGGCGCGCGTGACATCGCCCATCGCCACGGCGCGCTGCTTATCTTCGACGAGGTCAAGACCGGCGTGACCATCTCGGCCGGCGGCGCCACGGAGCGATTCGGCACAGTCCCGGACCTCATCTGTCTCGCCAAGGCGATCGGCGGCGGGCTGCCGTGTGGGGCCATCGGTGGTCGCGAGGACGTCATGGCGGTGATCACGGATGGGCGCGTGGCGCAGATGGGAACATTCAACGGCAATCCGCTGACCATCGCGGCGGCCCACGCCACGCTGTTCGATGTCCTCACCCCGGCGGCGTACTCGCACTTCGACGCGCTCGCCGAGGAGTTGCAGGGCGGCCTCGACAGGGTCATCTCTGATTTCGAGTTGCCGTTCCACGTGCTCACCCTGGCCGCGCGCGGTTGTGTCACCTATCGTCAGGATCGCGTACGCAACTACCGCGACTACCTCGACATCGACAAGGCGGTGCCGTACCTCTCGTGGCTCTACCAGAGCAACCGGGGCGTGCTCATGGCCCCCGGCGCCGAGGAGAACTGGACGCTGTCCGTGCAGCACAACGAGGCCGACGCGCGGCGCTATGTCGACAATTTCCGGGAGTTCGCGCGCGACCTCGTGGGCTCCTGAGCAGCGCCGAGGTCGGCTCAGTCCGGGATCGGGACGGCCCTTCCTGACACGCGGATCCCGCCGCCGCCGGGGTCGATCGCCACCGACAGCAGGCTCGGCCGGCCCATGTCGTCGCCCTGGTGGATGATCACCGTTGCGGGTGGATCCACGAGGCCCAACGCGCGCAGGTACGCGCCCAGCGCGGCCGCCCCGGCACCGGTGGCAGGATCCTCGACGACCCCGCCCACGGGGAAGGGGACTCTGGCGTGGAACACCGTGGGGCTTTCCCGCCACACCACTTCAACGGTGGTCCAGCCCTGGCGGGTCATCAACTCCCGGAGCCGCTGGAAGTCGTACGACATGGCCGCGAGCAGGGCGCGTGAGCGAACACCGAGGACGAGATGGTGGGCGCCGGCGAAGCTCGCGCGCGGCGGCAGCAAAGGGTCGATGTCGTCGTTGGTCCAGCCGAAGGCCGCCAACGCCTCGCGCACGACGGTGGCTCTGACGGGCCCCACGGACGGGGGGACACTGGTGAGGGTGGCCGTCGCCCGGCCGTCATGGTCGTGCACCACGGTGACCGCGACCTCACCGCTCTCAGTGTCGAAGAGGAGCTCGCCACCGCGCCCCGCGTCCGCCAGCGCCACCGCGGAGGCGATCGTGGCGTGGCCACAGAACGGCACCTCCGCGACGGGACTGTAGTACCGGATCCTGTAGGCGCCGGCACGATCCAGTGCCCAGAGGTACGCCGTCTCGCTGTAGCCCACCGCGGCAGCGACCTCGAGCATGGTGGCCTCGTCGACATCCCGGGGGTCGAGCACCACGCCTGCGGGGTTGCCCCCCGAGGGTTGGTCGGAGAAGGCGGTGTAGCGAAGCACGTCCATGCCGCCGACCCGGCTCACGGAGCGATCCCGACCCGTGCCGCAACCGCCTCGCGGTCATCGAAGCCGCGGATGTCGATGACGCGGTCGCCCGCCAGCGACAGCGCCTGCCAACGCGGCACCTCGGCGCCAGCATCAGCGCCCTCGCCGCGCCCCGTCACCAGCAGGCCCACGAGCACGCGGTCGCCGTGGACGACCACCTCCGTCATGCGTGCCCGGACACCGGCGTCCCGGCCGCGCTGGTACCAGGCGAGCACCTGGCGGCGATTCCGGCAGCTCGGCGCCTCATCATTCGGGGCTCCACAGGTCACATCAGCGTCGAGGACTGCGGCGATGGCGGTCAGGTCGGCGGACTCGAGCGCGGCCCTGATGCGATCGCCGACGGATCGTTCATCGCTGGGTCGTCGTCCACCTCGTACCCCTCGGCTGTGTTGTCCCTGACCCGATCATGCATCGCCGGTGCTCGTACCGGCCACGCCGATCGGCAGCCACGTTCCGGGCATGAGGAGCATGGAGTCGCCGAATTCATGCCACAGGTAGCGCCGCTCGAGCGCGGCATCGTACGCGCGCCGAACGATGCCGGCGCCGGCGACCGCCTCGAGGAGAAGGAGGTGGCTCGATTCCGGGAGGTGCAGGCCTGTGATCAGGCCGGTGACCACGCGCGCCGGTCGACCCGGTCCGAGGACGAGGTCCGTCCAGCCGCCGCCGCCGCGGGCGCGACCGCGGTGGTCGGCGACGGTCTCCAGTGCGCGGACCACGGTGGTGCCGACGGCGATGACGCGGCGGCCGGCTGCGCGGGTTGCCGACACGAGGCGAGCCGTCTCACCGGGCACCACGTAGCGCTCCGGGGCGGGCAGCTCATGGAACTCCGGGCTGGACACACCGGCGTGCAGGGTCAGCGACGCGACGATCACACCGTGCGCCCTCAACCGCGCCAGGAGCGCGTGTGTGAACGGCCGGCCGGCGCTGACCATCTCGGCGCTGCCCGGCACATCAGCGTAGACCGTCTGGTGGTCGCTGAGCGGCAGGTGACCTGCCACCTGGCCGTACACGATGGGGCGGCCGTGCCGTGCGAGGTGCGCGAGCGCGTCGGTCGGAGGGCTGACTGCCACATCCCACAGGCGCGACGGCGCCGCGGTTGGATCGGGATGCGGGCGGGCGAAGGTCAGGCTCACCTCCCCGCTGCGCAGGACGTCGCCGGCGGCCACAGCCAGGTCGGGGCCGGCGTTGTCCGGACGGCGCACCTCGACGATCCACGAGGAGTCGTCGAGCCAGCCCGACACATGCAACAGAGCTGCGCTGCCACCACCGGCTCGCACCGTGAGCGCGGCCGGGAGGGTGGCGGACGTGTTGACCACGACGAGGTCACCCGGCTCGAGCAGGCGGGGCAGCTCGGAGAAGCGATGGTGGGACACGCGCGCCGGCGTGGCGGCGAGGAGGCGCACTCCGTCACGGGGGATGCCCCGGCGTTCCGGCGGCAGCGTTGCCTCGAGCCCCGGAGGAACCACGAAGCTCGTCTCCGGCCGCGGAGTCGCAGCCGTCGCGATCATGCCGACCCGTGCACGCCGGTGAGTTCGCCGACGCGGTATCGCCCGCTGGGGAGCGCCCCGGTGATCAGGCGCATGAGGTCTGGGACCACGCTCTCCGGGGTGGGGCGATTACTGATGTCCTCGCCCGGGAACGCCTCTTGCTGCAGGTCGGTGCGCATGTCGCCAGGGTCGAATGCATACACCGACAGCTCCGGATTCTCGACGGCGACGACCGCGCTGATGTGGTCGAGGGCGGCTTTCGAGGAGCCGTAACCGCCCCACCCGTCGTACGCCTCGACGGCGGCGTCGGAGGAGATGTTGACGATGCGGCCGTGGCGGCGAGCGAGGTGGGGGAGGAGAAGCTGCAGGAGCGCAAGGGGGGCGAAGGTGTTGACGGCGTAGACAGCTTGGATGGCCTCGAGGGGGTAGTCGGCCAGCCGCGGTTGTGGCGTTGGACCCAGGACGCTGGCGTTGTTGACGACCACGTCGACGCCGCCGGAGGCGACGGCGGCGGCGATCAGATGGCGGTGGGCGGGATCGGAGACATCCCCCGGAATCGCGGTCACGGCGGCCTCGCCGAGGGTGCTTGCGGCTGCCGCCAGGGCTGTCGCGTCGCGGCCGTCGATGACCACGTGCCAGCCCCGGCGCACCAGCTCCACGCTGAGCGCCCTGCCGAGACCGCGGGAGCCACCGGTCACCACGGCAACCGGCTGGTGGGATTCGTCGTCGATATCATTTCCCATGCGGGTCATCGTAGAAGTTAAAGTTAACTTGATGTCAAGCCCCGCCGCCGTGCGCACCACCGACATGCTGCCCATCGGCGAGGTGGCGGAGCGCGCCGGCTTCGCGGCGTCGGCCCTGCGCTTCTACGAGAAGGAGGGGCTGATCAGTGGCACCCGCAGCGAGGCCGGGCAGCGTCGCTATCCGCGCAGCGTGCTTCGCCGCCTCGCCTTCGTGCGGGCGGCACAGAACGTCGGTCTCACCCTCGATGAGGTGCGCTCAGCCCTTGCCACGCTCCCTGACTCGAGGGTACCGAATCGCGCCGACTGGGCGCGCCTGTCCCGTGGCTGGCGCGAGCGACTCGACGAGCAGATCGCGGGGCTCGTGGCGCTGCGCGAAGGCCTCACCACGTGCATCGGCTGCGGCTGCCTGTCCCTCCAACGGTGCGCGCTCTCCAACCCCAGTGACGTCGCGGCCGGCAGCGGCCCCGGCGCACGATACCTGCCCACCGCCCTGAGGCGCCGCTGAGGCGACCCGCATCCGCGTGGCTCGATACGGTGAGCCGATGCGGTTCCGTGCATGGGCAGATGACGTCCTGGAGGTGCTCAGACCCCGGGGTTCTGCCCAACTTGGTGTGCCTTCTTCGCCGCCTCGCGACGCGCCGCCTTGGCGGTCGACGGCGCCTTGGGTTTCTTCACCTGCTTCTTGGGCGCGCCTCGATTCTTCTCGCTGGCCATGTCGTCGGTCCTCCGTCGAGGTTGGTTCTCACTGGTGCGTTGGTCGCAGGCCCAACGCTACATCACAGGAGGCGCGCTGGCAGTGGTCGCGCGATCGAGGAGTGAAACCGGCCCGGGCCCGGTGGCTACGGCGCGGTGGACTGAGCCGCGGAACGGATGGCCCGGATGACCGCCTCAGGCGGGGCGTCCTTGGTCAGGTAGCTGACCGCGCCGGCGGCGAGGGCCTGGGTGATCTTCTCGCGCTCCGAGTAGGAGGTCAGCATCACCACGCGCACGTGCGAGTCCATCTCGACCAGCTTTTCCGTGGCCTCGATACCGTCCATCCCGGGCATGGAGATGTCCATCAACACGATGTCGGGCTTCACGGCGTAGGCGAGCGCCACCGCGGCGGCCCCGTCCTCGGCAGCGCCCACCACCTCGATCCCCTCGACGCCGTTGAGGATGTCGGCGAGGCCCTTGCGCATGAGCGGGTGGTCGTCGGCGATCAGGACGCGGATCACCGCCTCCTCAGCTTTCAGCATGGCAAGGTCAGCATAAGCGAGGTCCCGTGGCCCGGCTCGCTCTGCAGCGAGAGGCTGCCGCTCGACGCCTCCACGGCGTTGTTGAGCAGGTGCAGGCCCACATGACCCTCCTCGCGGCGGCGGGAGCGGTCGTCCGGCGAGAAGCCACGGCCGTTGTCAGCGACCTGCAGGGTCAGTGTGCCGTCAACGAGGCGCAGCGTGGTGACGACCTTGGTGGCCTGGCTGTGGTTGACGACATTGCGGATTGCCTCCTGGGCGACACGGAACACCAGGGAGGTCTTGTCAGCGGGAATGTGTGTCGCCGTGGCAGCCTCCAGCTCGACGGCGATGCCCTTTCCCGGCAGCGGCTCGAGGAGCTTGCGCAGCGCCGCGTCCATGCCACCGGCCTCGAGATCGGGCGGCGCGATCTCGATCATGAGGGTGCGCAGGTCGGTGACCGATGACCGCAGGGTGCCGGCGGCTTCGAGCAGCTGCGGGTCCTCTGTCGGACCGGACCCGCGCGCCGCGAGCGAGAGCGCCAGGCCGGCCAGGGTCTGCACGACACCGTCGTGGAGGTCACTGGCGATGCGCTTGCGCTCCACGTCGCTGGCGTCGATCGCCTGTTGGAGGAGCGCCTCCCGCTCCATCGTGTGCTGCGCTCGTTCCAGTTCCTGCGCCCTGATGCGGCGGGCGAGGAGCACCAGGAAACCCTGGAGCAGGATGATCGGCAGCAGCGTGGTGGTGAAGCCGACCGTGCCGGCCGCGTGGTAGAGGAGAACGGCGCCGAACGCCCCCCAGCCGTAGCCGATGTTGTAGAGGATCAGCGACGCCATCGAGCGCAGAAAAACGGACGCGCCGTTCACCTTGCCATGCGATGCCAGGGCGATGACCGCCGCCAGCAGCGCAGTGTTGACCGCGCATGCCACGGTCGCAGCGAGTGTCGCCGACAAGGCGCCCCACAGCACGCCATGGTTCGTGCGGGTCAACCCGTGAAAGATCACCCACGCCGCGAGACCGCTCAGCAGGAAGTTCTCGGTATTGAAGATCGCGCGGAACCATCCTTGCTTCATCCGGGCTGCGAAGGCGGCCGCTTGCGTGGTTGACGCGACGATGACGCCCACCGGTCCGAAGGTGAACGTCAGCGCCAGGTGGACAAAGAGACCCGCCGTCCACAGGCTGTCCACGCCGTCGGTCATGCGGACGCTGCAGTACGCCGCGGCCAGGATCACGACACCGCCGATGAGGAGGGTCGTGGCGTCGCTGACAGCCTGGAAGGTGACGATGCTGAGCGTTACGGAGGCGATCCCAAGGAACGCGACAAACGACACAAGAGCGGGAGTGAATTCGACCGGCGCCGGGGCGTGCTCCTCGGGGAGGAGCTGTCGCAGCCGGCGTGCAGCCGACAGTGCGGCCCGAACGCGTTCCATCGGTCGCATGGTCGGGGTCTGGCGGGCCGGATCCGGGGTTCGCGACACAATCGCCACAGGTCTGTCGGCTGCGACCGTCAGGCGCAGACGCCCGGCAACTGTAAAGACCTGAACAGATTTGTAAAGCGGCGTCCTGTGACCGCCGCTATCGCGCCAGCCGCGCCCATTGAAACCCCCGACATGAGGCACAGTCCGCCCAAGTGCTGAGCGTGAGCTCGGCTGGACGGAGGGATTCGCATGGGTACCTGGGACAACCAGTGCTCGTACGCCGGCTGGGGCTGAGTCCGAGAAGGAACCAGTCTCGTCAAGGTAACCGCTCGATGTGACGGAACCTTGGACAAAGGTGTGACGCACCGGTAACGTGCGGCGTCACACAAGGGGACGCCCCTCTGCGAATGTTGCCGCTGTGGCAATCAGCGCAGTCTTGGGTACCCCCGATGAGGGGGCTCCGGGGCCGCCCGCTCTAGATGCGTTGGCGGCTCCGGCCTCAGCATCCGAATGCGCCGGTCCACCACGCTGGCCCGCCGTGCGGTTCTACGTGGCCGTGTGCCTGTCGCTCTACGGCGATTGGCTGACCACCGTCGCGCTCCTCGTCGTGCTCTTCGAAGTGACGGGCACGCCGGCCGCGCCAGCCGGGTACATGGTCGCGAGGATCGCTCCACGAGTAGCCGGCCCCTGGCTGGGCGGCCATTTGACCGACCGGCTCTCTCCGCGCGTGGTCATCATGAGCACGTCAGCGGTTCAAGGGGCGCTGACCGCCGCGCTGATCTGGTCCCATCGCGCCAATCTGATCTGGGCAATCTACGCGATTGTGGCCGTTGCCCAGTTCGCCGGCGCCCTCAGCCGACCGAGCCACGGTGCGTTGATTCCCAGCTTGGTGCGCGAACGCGAGTTGCCACGCGCTAACGCCATCTACTGGCTGCTGTTCAGCACGAGCATCTTTGTCGCTCCCGCCATCGGCGCCGTCCTGCTCAGCAACGTGGGACCCGATCCGCTCTTCGCGATCGACGCGGCGAGCTTCGTGGTCTGCGTGCTCCTCATTGCCACACTCCCGAAGACGACGCCGGCCGCCGGCGCGATCGCGGCGTCGCGGTCACCCCGTCCGCGCGATGGAGCCCTGCGCGAAGCGATGCGGCAACCGGGGATACGAATGGTTGCGGCGGCGAACTTTGCCAGCGGGCTCACGATCACCGTCACCCAGGCTCTGCTCGTCGTCGCGGCCCACGAACGATTCGGGGGCGACGCCGCAGTGGGATACCTGTATTCCGGTGTTGGGGTCGGGGGTACCGTCGGCGCACTCATCGCCCTGCGCTGGATCCCCTCGCGGTCGTGGACACGGCTCGCGGTGTTCCTCGCTGTCACGGTGGAACTGGTTTCGCTGGCAGCATTCAGCGGGTCGACGGTCGTCCCGCTGGCGTTCCTCGTGCTCGCCGTCAGCAGCATCGCCGGAAGTTCCTTCGACACGTGGGGCGCGACGGAAATCCAGCGCAGCGCTCCGCCCGGGCTGATGGGGCGCTACAACTCGGTGATCTTCATCGCCCTCAACGCCGGCATGTTCGTCGGCGCCCTGTGGGCTCTGGCGACGGCAAATTCTCTGCACTGGGACGCGGCCTTGGAAGCCGCGTGCGCGGCCATGCTCATCCTGGTCGGCGGCGTGTGGATTTGGGGCGGTCGCCCGAGCTCGCTCCCCATCGAGAGGGACACGGCATGAGGGCCCTGCTGCCCGCGCACTCATCGGCGCCTCCCGCTGCGCCAGAATGAGCGTCGTCATCAGCGTCGTGGAGGAAGCCTGCATGGCAGATTCCGTGTACCGCGTCACCGAGTTGGTCGGGGTCAGCACCGAGTCCTGGGAGGACGCGGCTCGGCGTGCCGTCGAGACCGCGTCTCAGACCCTGCGCGACTTGCGTGTCGCCGAGGTCGTGAAGCTGGACATGACCGTCGAGGAGGGCAAGGTCGCCCGCTTCCGGACGCGCCTCGCCCTCTCGTTCAAGTACGAGCCGAACGACTGACTGCCGCGTGACGCATGACTCCCGCGTGACGCACGAGGTCCGACAGGGCACGTTCAGCAGCCGCGGGCAGCGCTTCGCATACACGATCCACGGCAGCGGGAGCCGCCCCCTCGTGTACCTCCCCGGGTTGCTCCTGCCAGCCCGCATGAACACGCCTCTCGCGGAACACCTCGCCGAGCGCGGCAACATGGTCATCCTTCTCGACCCGCTCGGCCAGGGAGGCTCGTCGCGTCCCCGCGAGGCATGGCGCTACTCCATGAGCCAGTTCGCGATGGACGTCGCCGCCCTCCTCGATCACCTCGACATCGAGCGGGCCGTGGTGGGGGGCACGTCGATGGGTGCCAACATCACTCTCGAGCTCGCTGCCCTGGCCCCGCACAGGCTGCGCGGCATGGTGCTGGAGATGCCCGTCCTCGACAACGCTCTCGTGGCCACCGTGTCGGCCTTCACTCCTCTGCTCGTGGCCATGACCACGGGCGAGCCGCTCATGGGAGCGCTGTCGCGGCTGGCGCGACTGGTGCCGTCGAAGCTCATCCCGCTGCCGCTCGACGCGCTTCTCGACACCGTGCGCCAGGACCCTGGGCCGAGCGGCGCGCTGCTCACGGGCACGTTCTTCGGTCGCACCGCTCCGCCCCGGGACCAGCGCCAGACGTTCACCGCGCCCAGCCTGGTGATCGGCCATCACCGCGACCCGATCCATCCTTTCTCGGACGCCGGGATGCTCTCGCGCGAGCTCCCCAACGGCCGCCTCGTCGAGGCCAGCTCCATCCTCGAGATGCGCTTCCACCCGGGAAGGCTCCTCGGTGAGATCGAACGATTCCTCGACCAGGTGTGGGGGCCTGGCGAGCGCCTCGTTGGAGCACGTGGCCCGGGGGGAGGCGCTCGGGCCGCCGTGCGGCGCGCCCGTGGTCGCCCGGTCGCCTCAACGCGACGTGGCGCAGTCCCGGGACCTCGCCGCCCGCGGTAGCCCTGAACCCGGCCGGTATCCTTCGCCGGTCATGTCCATCGCCCCAGGCTCCGATTTCCCACCACCGCGCGGCGATCGTCCGCGCGTGCTGAGCGGCATCCAGCCGACCTTCCAGCTCCATCTCGGCAACTACCTCGGCGCCCTCCGCCACTGGGCCAGCGAGCAGCACAGCTACGACAACTTCTTCTGCATCGTCGACCTGCACGCGCTGACCGTCGTCCCGGACCCGGAATTGGTTCGCAGCAGCGTGCTCGAACTGGCCGCGCTATACCTGGCGTGTGGCCTCGACCCCGGGCGGAGCGTCATCTTCGTGCAGTCGCAGGTGCCCGCCCACGCCCAACTAGGGTGGATCCTGGAATGCCACACGCCGCTGGGATGGCTGGAGCGCATGACCCAGTTCAGGTCGAAGGCCGGCACCGGCCGCGAGCGCGAGCGGGTGAGCGCCGGGGTGCTGACCTACCCGGACCTCATGGCCGCCGACATCCTGTTGTACAACGCGGAATTCGTCCCGGTCGGCGACGACCAGCGCCAGCACGTGGAGCTCTGCCGCGACATCGCGCAGCGGGTCAACACCCTGCGCGGTGAGGTGTTCCGCATCCCGGAACCCCTGATACGCGCTACGGGCGCGCGCGTCATGGGCCTCGACGACCCGACCACGAAAATGAGCAAGAGCACGGCTCTCGTCAAGCCGGCCCACGCCATCCTCATGCTCGACCCCCCGGACGTGGTGCGCCGTAAGATCAGTCGCGCCACCACGGATGCCAACCCCGCGGTCGTCGAACCGGTCGGCGCGGGCGTCGCCAACCTGCTCGACATCCATGCCGCCATTCGCGGCGACAGCCGGGCGGATACGGTCGCGCGGTTCACGGGTGTCAGCTACGGAGGCCTCAAACAAGCGGTGACCGACGCCATCAACGAGGTCCTGGAACCGGTGCAGGCTCGGTACCGCCACTGGCGCGCCGACGAGGCGGTGCTGCGCACCGTGCTCGCGGACGGCGCCGAGCGCGCCGGGGTGGTCGCGGACGCAACGCTTCTGCGCGCGCAGCGCGCCATGGGGCTGCGGTGAGCTTCACCATCGCCACGTCGACGCGCCGTCAGCGACCGCCTCTGATCGGTGTGTGCGGCACGTCCCGCGATGACCCCAGCACCGACGCAATCGCGGAGCGCGTCGGCCGGTTGATCGCGTCGCGCGGCGGCATCGTCGTCTGTGGTGGCCTCGGCGGCGTGATGGCGGCAGCGGCGCGAGGAGCGGCTCGCGGCGGCGGCTTCAGCATCGGCCTGCTTCCCGGGGGCAATGCCGACGACGCGGCCGCCGACGTGTCGCTGGCCATCCCCACCGGCATGGGTGAGATGCGCAACGCCCTCATCGTGCGCGCCTGCCCGGTGATCATCGCCATCGGCGGCGCCTACGGAACCATCAGCGAGATCGGCCTTGCCCTACGCAACCGTCGCCCGGTGATCGGGCTCGACACCTGGGAGATCCGGCCTCCCGGCGCCCGCGGCGCCGACCCCGGTATCCAGCGGGCCAACACCCCGGACGAGGCGGTGGCGATGGCCTTCGCGGCGGTTGACCGGAGCGCGGCGAGCACCACGCGCTGAACGCGGAGGCGCTCAGCCGCGAGTGCCGAGAGCGGCGTCGACCTCCTCGAGCATGGCCGCCACCTCGGGCCTGGCGAAGTGGGCACGCGCCGGCTCGAGTCGATCGATGAGGCGTACGGCCAGAGTGTTCTTGACGTCGCCGGGATGGAGCAACCCTCGGCCGTAGGCATCGGCCAGTTCCGCATATGTGTCGAAGGTGGCGTCACCACCGCTGCCGGCGCCCCGCTTGATCGTCACCGGCGTCTCGTCGAGGGCGAACACGAGCTGGTCGAACCAGTTGAGCACCGGGTTCAAACGCGTCTCCTCAGGGGGGCAGAACGCCTTGGCCACGCGGCGGCGGATGGTATCGGGGTCATCGTGGACGAAGACGGCCGAGGACGGGTCGGACTTGCTCATCTTCAGCGTGGACGGGTCGACATCCTCGGGGAGCGGCCACACCGGCGGCCTGCGCAGGCCGAGGAGCAGCGGATGGTGCACCGCGGCGGGCTTGACGGTGCGCCCCTCGAAATCGGTCAGGCGATTGGTGCGGATCTTCGTGGCCACATCGCGGGCGATGACGTGCGCCTTGCGTTGTTCGGTGCCGGCGTGAGCGAGGTTGATGCCCTGCGCGAAGATGTCGGCCGCCTGCATCGCCGGGTAGATCAGCTTGGCAAAGTCGACGGAGTCGCTCTGCTCGCGACCGAGGATGCTGATGCTGCGCAGCATTCGCGCCAAGGTCGTGTTGCGGCTCACCTCGATGACCGTCGTCCAGTAGTCGGGATGGCTGTCGTAGAGATCGGTGCCGAGAACGAAGTGCACGCGCGACGGGTCCGTCCCCAACGCAAGAAGCGACGCGCGCATTGCCTCGGTGAAGTAGCCCGTGGCGATGCGCCGGATCACCTCGCGGTCGCCGCCGAGCTTGTCGTTGATCCACGTGTGCCAGTCAGCGAGGAGGACGTGGCAGTCGATGCCGGCCGCGAGGAAGTCGCGCACCTTTCCCATGGACACCAGGCCGGTGCCGAGGTGCACCTTCCCGGAGATCTCGAAACCGATGTAGTGCCGTATCGGCGTTGGCGTGGCCAGCAGCTCGAGAAGGTCGCTGCGGCCCATCACCTCCGAGGTGTTGCGCTCGATGAGCGCCATGCGGTCTGCGGGGCTGATCTGGGTCACCGGCGACGAAGTCTAGACATTGCCCGGTTCCGGTCCCCCCGCCGACCGCGCAGGGGCTAACGTCGCGCTGGTGACCGACCTCACCGCACCACCGTCGCCTTCGGGCGAGCAGCTCGAACTGCGCTCAGGCGGACAGTGCCTGGTCGTGGTCAGCGGCGGGGGAGGGATCCGCCGCTACTCGCTTGACGGTCGAGACCTCCTCGACGGTTATGCGCGCCACGAGGTGTGCGCCGGTGCCCGCGGCCAGCTGCTCAGCCCGTGGCCCAACCGCGTCCGCGACGGTCGCTATGAGTTCGGCGGCGACGTCCGCCAGCTTGCCCTCACCGAGCCCGCCGCGGGCAACGCGATCCACGGCCTGTCGCGCTGGCACAGCTGGACGGTCGAGGAGCGCGACGGACAGCGCGTCGTGCTCGGGCTGCAGCTCATCCCGCAGATGGGCTACCCGCACCTGCTTCAACTTCGCGCGGAATACACGCTCGATGATGACGGCGTCGGCGTCACGCTCACCGCCACCAATCGAGGCGCGGCTCCCGCTCCCTATGGCATCGGTGCGCATCCCTACCTGCGGGCCTCAGCGGGGCTGATCGACTCGTGCACGTTGCAGATTCCCGCCGCAACGCGGCTGGTCAGTGACGACCGCCACATCCCGGTCGAGCGCAGTCCGGTGGCCGGCACCGAGTTCGACTACCGAGAACCGCGTCTGATCGGTTCGACCAGGCTGGACAGCGCCTTCTGCGACCTGGCCCGCGACCCCGACGGCATCGCGCGGGTCGTGTTCGCCGCTCCGGACGAGGGGCTGGCGCTGACGCTCTGGATGGACCGAGCCCACGAGTACGTGATGGCGTTCACCGGCGACACACTTGCGGACCGGCCGCGCCAGGGTCTCGCCATCGAGCCGATGTCTTGTCCTCCCAACGCCCTCGCCAGCGGCGACCATCTCATCGTTCTCCACCCAGGGGAGAGCCATGCGGCGTCGTGGGGGATCACCCCGACCCGGGCGTGACACCGGGCGCGGCAGGCTCGGCGCGGTAGCGCCAGAAGCGGGGCAGCAGCGCGCTCACGACCGCGGTCCCGACGACGCAGAGCACACCGCCGCTCACAATTGAAACGCGCACACCGGCGAGCGCGCTGACGACACCGGCTTCGAGATTGCCGAGGGCGGGGCCCGACGTGTAGCTGATCATCTCGATGCCGGCCATGCGCCCGCGCATCACGTCGGGGATGGTCTGGTTCCACATGGTCATCCGGAACAGCCCACTCACCATGTCTGCGGCGCCGGCGGCGGCCAGGGCGAGGAGCGCGATCCACAGTGAGGGCGCCAACCCGAAAGCGACGATGGCGACGCCCCACGCCGCGGCGGCACACGCGATGGCCCGTCCGTGGTCGCGCACCGACAGCGTCCATCCGCTGGTCACCGTGGCCACGAGCGAGCCGACTGACGGAGCGGTGTACAGGAGCCCGAGGACTGCGGGCCCGCCGAAGGTGCTGGCGATCTGCGGGAAGAGCGCCATCGGCATCCCGAAGAACATGGCGTTCACGTCGACGAGGTACGAGCCGAGGAGGTCCTGGCGAGTCCTCGCGTAGCGCAGCCCGCTGAGCATGGCCGCAAGCCGAACCCCCTCGGCGCCGGGTGCCGGGGGGACTGCACCCATCAGCGTGAGCGCCACAAGCGACACGGCGAACGTCGCCACGTCGACGCCGTACGCGGCGGGCAGCCCCACCGCGGCGATGAGCACGCCGGCGAGAGCCGGCCCCGCGATCTGCCCGAGGTTGCCGCGCAGGCCTTCGAGCGCTGCCGCCGCGGTGAGCCTGTCCCGGGGAACGAGACGCGGCACGAGGGCGGCGAGCGAGGGTCGTTGCAGCGCATCCATGCCCGCCGCCACGGCGACGCCCACGAAGAGCACCCACAGCTGCGGGTGGGGGAGCGATGCATTGAGGACGAGCGTGCCGACCACGAGGCAGAGAGCCAGCTCGGTGAGCCAGACCATGCGGCGACGGTCGACGGCATCGGCCAGCGCACCCCCGACCAGGGACATGAACAGGATCGGGACCAACTCGGTGAGGCTGACCAGGCCCACCACCAGTGACGAACGGCTCAGCGCGTACGCCTGGAAGAAGATGGCGACGTAGGTGATCATGGTGCCGGCGTTCGACACCGCCTGGCCGATGAAGAGCAGCCGGAAGTCGCGCGACTCCCGCAACGGGGACGGGTCGACCGCCACCGCGGACACCGCCCGGCGCAGAGCCGAACGCCGCGGGCGCGGCTCGGCAGCGCCGGCGGGCTCTCCGAGGGGATCCGGGGTGGCCCGCGTTCGAGGTGGAAGTCGATCGGACACGGCCAGACTCTCGCCGCTACACCGCAGACCGTGTGTGGCTCGATCGAAACGGCCTGCCGCCCCCGGCTCCCTACACTGTCGCGCGCATGATCGACACCGAGAAGTACGCCACCGCGACCGTCGTGTCGCGCCGCGACCTGGCCACCGACCTGTGGGTGGTGCGCATCAAGCCGGACTGCGAGCTGCCGTTCCGCCCCGGGCAGTACGTGACGCTCGGACTGGAGATCGATGGGCACATCGTGGAGCGGCCCTACTCGATCGCCTCAGACCCGGCGGAGGGTGAGATCGAGCTGTTCATCGAGCGCGTCCCCGAGGGAGAGCTGTCGGCGCCGCTCCATGAGGTGCCCATCGGCGAGACCACGTTGGCGCGCCGGCGCTGCAAGGGGCTCTTCCTCAAGGATGCGCCGGTCGAGGGCCGGCCGCACGTGTTCGTCGCCACCGTCACCGGCATCGCGCCGTTCGTCAGCATCCTGCGCAGCCTGCGCCGCCGCGCGGCAGCCGGGGAGTGGGTGCCCGACCAGCCGGTGCTGGCCCTGCAGGGGGCCAGCCGATCCGAGGAGCTCGGTTACGCGGACGAGTTGCGCAAGTTGGACGCCGAGTGCCCCTGGTTCACGTACATCCCCACCATCAGCCGCCCTTGGGACGAACCCGGGTGGGAGGGTGAGACGGGCCGCGTCGAGGATGTCCTCCGCAAGCATGCCGACGCCACCGGGATGAGTCCCGGGCTCGGCGCCATCTACCTCTGCGGCAACCCCGAGATGATCGCCAACAGTCGCGGCATCATGCGCCGGCGCGGTTTCACCGACAAGGAGATCCGCGAGGAGCAGTACTGGCCGGATTGACGGCCACCGCTCGCGCTGAAGGATGATCCCGCAGTGAGCGTCCATGCCCGGCTCGGTCTCGCCGTCATCCTGGTCGCGCTCGTGGGGGTGGTGCTCGCGTTCGTGGCTCGCTCCCGCCCCGGAGCCGTCCCGACGGTTCGGTTGTTCGTGCGGCTCTGCTCGGCCGCCGCCGCGGTGGAAGCTGTCATCGGGCTGGTCATGGTCGTGGCCGGGCAGCGGCCCGCCGAAGCCCTCCACTTCTTCTATGGAGCGGCGACGGTGATCCCGATCCCCATCGCCGAGGCGATGGGCCGCCACCGCGGGCCTCGCGCCGAGATGCTGTACCTGCTCTACGGCGCTGCGGCCACGGCTCTCTTCGGGTTGCGGGCAGCGACGACCGGGAGCGCGTAGGCGCATTGGCGGACGCGCGGCTTGACACGCAGCCGTGCGGCTGCATTCCCGGCATGAGCTCACGCCGCCCGGACTGACGCGTCCCCCTCGATGACCACCGTGTGGCGGCGGCGCAGGCGCACCAGTGTTCCCAGGACCGGTGTCGCCAGCAGGGCGACGAGCACCGCGTTGCCAACGGCCCGGAAGCAGTCGTACACCAGCGAGGTCGCCAGGTAGAAGTGGGCGAAGCGAGCCGCCGTGGCCCCGACCGATAGCCCGGCGACATAGCCGATCCCGGCCGCACCGCGAAAGAACGTCCAGTCCCAGATGTCCATGACGGCGCCGTAGGCGAAGCCGCACACAATGCCCACCATGGCAAGGACGACGACGTCGCGACGGCTGGGCGCGCAGCCCCGCCGGTGCGCACCGGCAAGCCCGGCCACCGCCCCGACCCAACCCGCGGCGATCATCTCGTAGGGAAGCCAGGGGCCCACGCCCGCGGTGACCAGCGCCGACACGAGGAGGGTCGTCGCGCCGCAGAGGAAGCCGAACTCGGCGCCCATGGCGTAGCCCGCGCAGAGGATGAGCAGGAAGATGGGCGAGAACCCACCGATGCCGGTGACCAGGGCTAGGCGCAGGGCGGAGTCGATGGCCGCGATGGCCGCGATCACGGCCAGGCCGCGGGTGTCGAGGCGGCGGCTCATCGCCTCGACCGCGAGGAGGACGACCACGCAGCCCAGGCTCACCGCGACCGCAGCCGCCGCCCCGGGCGCGCCCAGGCCGGTGAATGGCCAGAGGAACAGGGCCACACCGGCGGCGCTGATCGCCGCCAGTTTCATCGCGGCGCCGCCACGGGCAGGCGGTCGCGCCTGAGGAGGGCGGCCAGGTCCTCGACGGTGACCGGGCCCGGGGAGGCAAACAGAGCGCCCAGCTGGGTTGCGCGAGAGCGGGACCCGCTCAGCGCCGAGGCGGGCGCTCCGAGGTCGTTGACGTGGCCGGCCTCGATGACCAGCACGCGGTCGGCCACCGAGGCCGCGAGGTCGCTGTCGTGAGTGGCCACCACGACCGACGCCCCCCGCGCGGTGAGGCTCCGGATCGCTCTCACCAGGCCCTCGCGGGCGGCGCCGTCCATGCCACGGGTGGGCTCGTCGAGGAGGGCGACCCGTGGCAGCCCGCACAGGATCGCGGCGATTGCGGCGCGCTGACGCTGGCCGCTGCTGAGGTCGCGAGGGTCGCAGCCGGCGATGGCCTCGATGCCGAGCGTGCGCAACAGCGCCAGGTGCTCGGGATCGTCGGGGCGGTGGCCGGGGTCATCGCGCAGCGTCCAGGCGATCTCTGCCTCGACGCTCTCGCGGAAGAGCAGGGCGGCGGGGTTCTGGGGAAGGTAGGCCACACGTCCGGGTGCGCGCCAGGCGGTGCCGGCGCTCGGCGTGATCAGCCCGGCGATCACCCGCAGCAGCGTGGTCTTGCCGGCCCCGTTGTCGCCCATCAGCGCCACGACCTCGCCGGCGCGCGCAGCGGCGTCGACGCCGCGGAGCACGCCCCCAGGGCCGCCCACGACGCCGTCGAGTCGCCACGCGTCGTTCCCCGTCGCGGCGCGCGGGCTCGTCCGCGCCACGAGGCGGCCGGCAACGTGGGCCAGGCGCGACCGCGCCGCATCGGGGTCGAGCAGCGTCGGCGTCCAGCCCATCGCGGCACAGAGACGCACCACCTGCGGGGCGCTGTCCAGCGAGGCCGCCAGCGACGCGGCCGGCGCCGGGCCGCGGATGCGGCCGTGGGTGATGTCGAGCACGTCATCCGCGACACGCAGGAGGTCGTCGAGACGGTGCTCGGCGACGGCGAGCGCGGTGCCGCTGTCGCGCAGCTCGAGCATCAGCGCGAGGAGCGCGCGCCCGCCCTGGGCGTCGAGTTGCGAGAAGGGCTCGTCCAGGACGAGCAGACGCGGTCGCAGGACCAGTGCGCCCGCAACGGCGACGCGCTGACGTTCGCCGCCGCTGAGCGTGGCGATGGCACGAGCCCGCAGGTGCGCGATGTCGAGACGCGACATCACGTCGTCGACCCGGCGGCGCATCTCTGCCTGGGGCACCCCGCGGTTCTCGAGCCCGAACGCGATATCCCGTTCCACCGTGGCGTGGACCGCCTGGCGCTCCGCGTCCTGGAAGACGAAGCCGACCGACGTCGCCATGCGCCGCGCTGGGGTGCGGAGCACGTCGTGCGAGTCGACGCGGGCGCGCCCGCTGATGCGCCCGCCGTACATGTGTGGGACCAGCCCGTTGAGCAGGCGCAGAAGTGTCGACTTGCCGCCACCCGACGGTCCGGCCACGACGCAGAGGCCCCCGTCGAGCACCAGGTCGACACCCACAAGCGCCGCCGTGGCCGCGTCCGGGTACCGGTAGCTGACGCCGGCGATGTCTACGAGGGGCGCCATGTCACCAGGGGAAGCGCCAGCAGCAGGCAGGCGATCACGGGCAGGATGGACACGTCGGGCAGGCTCGCGGACGGGAAGGGGTACCAATCCGGGAGCTGCCCGGCGATCCGCGCCACGATGGTCAGCACGACCGCGGCCGCCGCGCCCACCATCCCGACGACGGACGCCGGGTCGAGGTGCGCCGTCACGTAGCGCGTCCGCGACCCAGAGCCGAAGCCACGCGCCTCCATGGCCTCGGCGAGCTGCAGGGAGTCGTCGAGGGCAGAGAGCACGATCGGCGCCGCCGCCGCCTGCCAATCGCGACGTCGCGTGCCGCCGCTGCCGCGCATGCGTTGCGCTTCGTTGATGGCCACCGCAGTGCGCGCCACGGCAGGCACCATGTTCAGCGCCGCCCCGGTGAGCGCGGCGGTGCGCTGCATCGGGCGGGGGAGGGCGTCGATGAGGTCGTGTGGGTGCATGACGCGGCTCAGGACGGCCACGGCGAGCACCGCGGCCGCCACTCCCAGGGCGACGTCGACACCGTAGAACGCCGCCTCCGCGGTGATCGGGCCGCCGATGCCCGGGACCTGGTCGGGCACGCTGAAGACGATGTGCGCCCCGGTGTGGCTCAGCAGGGTGTTGAGAACCGCGGCGACGATCGCGGCGACGCTGACGGCGATGAGCAGCGGGCGCAGCGCCGCATCAGGGCGGCGGCGGGCGAGCAGCACATTGAGAGCCACGAGAAGCACCAGCGCTCGATAGATCGGGTTCGTGCTGGTGAGCACGACCACCAGCGCCGCTGCCGACCACGCCGCCCAAGCGCGAGGGTTCATCGGCGGCGCCCCCGCCAGCCGCTGAGCAGCAGCAGCCCGAACAGCCCGCCACCACCACCCGCGGCGAGCAGCGCGCCAAGCGACAGGCCCGACCTCTGAGTGGCCTGAGCCGGTCCCGTGGCAGCGGGCGACGGGGCGGCTGCCGAGGCCACCCCGGGCGTCGAGGACGGCGGCGCAGTGGTCGCCACCGGGGCCGCGGTCGCCACGCCGCCGGCGGTCGACGGGGTCTGTGATGCGGTCGCACTGGCCGATCGCTGCGCCGGTGCGCTCGGCGCCGCCGTCAGCACGCACGTCCCCTGTGGCGACGGAGGCGGCGGCTCCGGCCCGCTCTGCGGGTCGTACCGGAAGCCCTCGGCGTCGCCATTGGCGAACACCTGGCTCGACACGCCGAGGTTCGACGCCGTCCAGGCGCCCCCGGCGCGCGACACGAACACGACCCAGTAGGGACTCGTCGTCGTCCAGCACGTGTTCGGGTACGTCGCCGGCTCGCCGTCCAACTGGCACACCTCCTTTCCGAAGGCCGCCGTGCCGGCCGTGGCGGCCTCGACACCGCTGGAGGCCAGGAGTTGGTCCCCGCTGATGGTCCCGCTGTCGAAGCCGATGCAG
>PLWW01000037.1 GCA_003153125.1 Candidatus Dormiibacterota bacterium
CGCTACCTTGCCAAGGTAAGGGTCGAGAGCTTGGAGCCTCGCCTGGGAGGTCCGCAGGATCGACTCGCGGGGACCGGAATCAATTTGGCCCCGCGTGACGGGCGCGGCGGCTTACGCGCATCCGGCCCAGTGTTCGCCCGGAATCCCCTGCGGCAGCATCTCCATCGCGTCCACGAGGAACCGAGATGGGTCGATACGCACCCAGTCAGAGGAACCCGCTGGGACGCGAAGTCCAAGTTTGAGGGCCGCCGTTCGGCGAATCCGGTGTCGGAAACGTGATAACACCAGAGTCCTCCGCGAGCGAGTGAGAGAAACGTAGAACAGCCTGCGCTGCTCCTCAACAAAGTCATGCTCCGTGCCGGGGTATTCATCGCGTCGGGCTCCTGGTATCGCCTGATCCACAAGTCCTAGGACGTAAACGTGGGTCGCAGTGACTCCTTTGGCGCCCCACAAGGTCGACACCTGGATATCAACATCCTCGCCGCCGACGAAAGGTTCCCTTGTAGCAATCCGATATCGCACTTGGCGCGCAATTTCCCGCAACAGTTCGCGTTCATTGAGGCGCGGGCGCAGGACTCGAAATTCGCGCAGCAGCGACTGCGCCTTGTCCTTGACAACTTGCAAATCTAGTAGCGCCGTCTCGTGACTTGCAGGTCGGCTCGTCCAGCGGGCAGGACCGAATGCCTCCTCTATAAGCTCTTCCGGCGGCAGCGATCCCCAGTCAAGGCTGTCAGCCAGATCACGGTAACGCCGTGCCCGATCCCACAGATGAAGGCCGCCCCCGCCTCGCCTCGTCGCACGGTCCTCGAGGGATAGCGCACGCACGGAATCTCCTGTAATCATGTCGCCACATGAGCGGAGAAACGCCAAGTAACTACTGGCGTTTCGGTTCGGAGCAATTGGTGTATCCGCCGGGGGCGAGTCACGGTAGCCGAGCCAGGCTCGCCACGTCGGTGCGTCCGGGTCGGCGATCAGGCAGAAAAACAAGAACGCCTCTCGCGCGATCCACTCCTCAAGAAGACTTTCCGAGAAACTCAGATCCACCTTGAGATCCGCGCTAAGAGCGTGGATCTCCTCTCGCAACTGGTAGCCAAACTGACGCCGGGTCACCATGACCAAATGACCTTCACCAGAGTAGCGCTGGTGGTTTTCCAAGATCTTTGCCGCCATTCCCTTCGCTTCCGCCCCCGGCGAGCGCCAAGCAACGACGTGGATGTTTGCCTGGACCGGGTTCGTCGACGTCATCGGGCCGGACGGATACAGGTCGGTCAGATGGTTCGCAGCCCGGACAATAACATCGGGACAACGCCGGCACTCAGACATCGGCACGTCGGTGATCGCCGCCCCGCCTGTCTCGGCTAGCAGAGCCGGCAGCTTCGCGAGACCATCCTTGTCGTTGCCACGGAACGCGTAGATTGACTGTCTCGGGTCGCCGAGCACGAGTAGGGTGCCCGATTTGCCCCTCAGACGAACGAACAGTTGGTGCTCACTTGGCGACAGGTCTTGGAACTCATCGACCATGACGTGGTCGTACTCGTGCTTTAACGACTCACCCGCCTTCAACCTCTGCAAGAGCAGCGGAGGGACTTGACTGATGAGTGTCGCCCTGTGTCGCACCAGCCACCCCTCGGCCGCATGCATCAACCTGCTGTGCTTGGCGTGCCCTGCCTCGTGGTCACGAAGCGCTTGTTGAGCAGTCGCAAAGTTCCCGTACTCGTTACGCAGCCTGGGGTTCTCGGTCAAGATGTCGTACACCATCGCTTCATACTCGTGTGGCAGAAGCAGCCTCAGACTCTCACCCAGAGTCTCCAAACAGAGCGCGTGCACGGTCCTTACGGTCGGCTCGCCCTCGTGAGGGGAATCCCGAAGGCATTTAGCAATGTCTGCGTCCAGTTGCTTGGCTATGACGCGGTTGAAGGCCACCACCAGCACTCGTGAGCCCGGCACCGCGCCACCCGATGGATGGACTAATCGCTGAATGCGCCTGACGAGGCCAAACGTCTTACCTGTTCCGGGCCCAGCTTCTACCCGGATGACAGGGTCATCACTTGTGATCAACGGGATGACCTCAGACCCCTCGACACCAATCAGCCAAGCATCTGTCATGGCGGCGTCCTTCCACCCTCAGCAAGCGCGAGCTCGCCACGAGGAGCGCCCGGCGAAGTCGTGCGCACCAACGTCGGGAACGCCACTCGCGGGGTTATAGGAGGCGGTCGGCGCGACGGGCTGCGGGGCAGGTTGGGCCGACCGTCGGGCGGTTAGCTACGCGGTGAGCGCCGCGACGACGAGAAGCGTCACTAGGACGCCGGCGATGAGCAAGATGCCAATGTCCTCAGGGACGAGGAAGGTGGCCCCGGCAACGACAGCACCATCTGCTGTCCGAACCCCCAGCGCGACCCTGACCTCGGCCTTGCCCGGCGGCACCGGTTGAGACTGAGACACCGGCTGTGCGACGGCCGCTGGATGGGAGCGAACGGCTGGAAGCGAGAGCCCGACCTGAGGCATCGAGGAGCTGAACAAGTCATTCACCAAGACCGAGTTTACCGGACCCCAAACAAACGTTCAACCCGCTGTGCTCACCCGCCAGATGGCCTGCATCTGCTGCCGCGACTGCACCGGGCCGACTACGACCGTGGAGCGTATTCGCCGACGCCCTCTTCAGGCGGATGACTGTCCGGAGTTGACGGGATGCGTTAGGATGTCACATTCGATGGCAAACGCATCTCACCGGAGGATTGGGCCCGGTCCTGTTGAGCGCCTACGGGCGCGGGGGCTCACCGCCCGGGCTATGGCCACCGTAGCGGCGGTCCACCCAACCAGTGCCCAGCGGTGGCAGCAAGGCTCCACGCCGCGCGGACCTGCGTTGGTGCGACTGCGTCGAGCGGCCAGGATGGCCGCCGCTTGGCCCGACGGTGCACCTTCCCTTTCTGCTTGGATGAGCGCTCCGTCGCCGGCGCTGTCCGGCCATTCACCAGCTGAATGGGTTGGAAACGATGGCGCCGATCTGCCGCTCGCAGAATGCTGGCGAGAGGCCACCGGCGCCAGCGAGGCTGCCCTGATACGCGCCTTCCCAGGCCTGCGCGACGGAGGGCACAAGGGCGGCGACGCGACTTTGACCATTGTCAAACGGGCGATGCGCGACTTTGAGGGCCGCCAGTACCTGCGTGCGATGGAGTTGATAGCGCAGGTCGCACAAGGGCCATTGCGCGACTTCGAGCGAATGCAGCGAGACTACGACGTGCTGCTCGGCGGCTCCTCCCTTGCAGCTGCCGTCGCAAGCATGGCCGCTCCATCCGTGGGGATGGCAGAGGGGCACGCGGCAAAGTCCCTGGCTGCGATGTTTGCCACGTACCAACCCGTCGGCCTCGAGGCGCTTGCGAGCATCGCTGTCCCGTTGCGAAGCGCGAGCGTTGAAATCCTTGGGGCGCTAGAGCCATACCACCGATTGGATGCCCATCCGCTGTTTGCGAATCTCGTCGGCGGTCTGCCAGCAGCAGGGCTGCCGTTCTCCCAAGATGCGATCGCCAAGTTGTACGCATCGGTCGTACCGAGCTCTTCCTGGTTGGCGTCCCTGTCTTTGGCGGTTGATGGATCTTTGATGTCGGCCGTGGCCGCCACACTTGATGCGCAGACCCGACTGGTGCAGCCCTTTGCGCTCGAGGGAGCTGCGTGGCGCCGCTGGTTGCCTCGATTTCCGGACGCCATAGATGTCACGTCGGAAGCGGATCCCGGGTGGCTATCGGCTGAGGCACATGTGTTGACTCGCACGGCCATCGCCGCGGCTGCTCCTGACCGCGATGCTAGAGATGACCGCGATTGGATCGTGGAGGCATTAGAAAAGGCGCACCGACTTTCTTGGGATCTGGATCTGACCGTCCCGGGGACCAGGTTTTCCCTTGCCGAAGCCCTTGAATCTTGCGATCCGGTAGCCCTCACAGCCGTGCGCGGGGCAATGGAAGCGATCGCCTGGCGGCGCCCGGACGCGGCCCGGCACGCCGCCGTGAGTCTCAGGGAAGCGGTCAAGTCCTTTGCGCGAGCACTCACCCCAGGCCTTCCCGCCAACGCCCCCGCGCGCGACAGGCTGCGAGCAGCGGTCGGCTTCGTGTTGTCAGACCCCGACCATGCGGAGATGGTCTCTGCCCAGATAGAGCTTCTCGTGACGGTCAGAGGGCCAACCGGCGCCGCCGTGCACGGAAGAGGCGACGACGTCTCCGCCCTAGAGGTGATGCTAAAGGGCGTCCTGTCCGCGCTATGCGCAGTCATCGCGGGCTGGGCACAGTCCGGCGGAGTAATTCGCCCGCGAGACTAATCTTGCAACAGGGCATTCAGCCTCCTCTTGGGTGGCCGGGAAATGATCGCCTTCCGTCAGCGGGGCCGCCGAGAGCAGGCAAGTGCATTCTCTGGCCGCAGGTGCGCCCGGTGAGTCCCCAATCGTGGGTCGAGGTACTCGGACCGTGGATACCGTCAAGAAGGTCTTCCGGGACCTCAGCGGCCGTGTAATCTGGGCCGGCTTCGAGCAGGAGCACCGAACAGGCCGGATCTTCGCTGAGCCTGGCGGCCAGGACGCAGCCCGCGCTGCCTCCGCCCACGATGATCACGTCGTACCGCTTCGCCATGGCCGCCACTTTATCGGTTTCCCGCGGGTTGACTAGTTCGAAAGTCGAACTACCAGGTTCAGACTGTGCTTTCTCGGGACGTCGTGATTTCATCCAACTCGCGAAGACGCGTTTGCATTGCTTGATAGTTCGAACAAGCTACAGCCTCCATCAGACAGGCGGTTCATTCAGTTGCAAGGTTGACGGCGCTGGACCACGGCCCGTTATGAGGAAAGCGGAACTTCAGGGCTCGTGAGGTCGAGGGATCGGATCCCGCACGTTGCCAACGCTCACCCTGTGGCGAACACACGAACCGCCAGCCCAAGCCCCACCAACGCACCCAACACCCGCGCCATCGCTTGACCCCGCGCCCCTCGGCTGCGTGCTAACGAGTCAGCCACTGGCACGGCGCCGAGGACGAGGACCGCATAGATGAGGTGGAGCATCTCGTGCGGCCGGTGGCCCCGGATCAGGAGCGCAACACCACCGACCGCAGTCAACGCCACAAGCAGAACCATGATGTTGGCGATGCGAACTACCCAGCGCCCGGGGGCAAGGGCGCGTGCGGCACGCACACCTGCCTCGACCGTCACCACAGCCAATGCAACCAAGCTCAAGACAGCAAGGAACTTGTGCAGATCCTGCGCAAACATCGTGATGTGGCTTCCGAACGAGGTGGCGGCGAGGTGACCCTACCCGACCGGCGTGACTGCATTGGTCACGGTGCCGATAATCATCGTGACCCAGAACAGTGTGATCAGCCCGAATGCCACGCCACGCTTTCGCAGGTTGAACGCTTCCCTCCAGCTGTGGGGCTCGTGTCGCAAGCGATCAACGAAGGGAATGGCGATCAGCGTCCCCAACATGATGAGCATGCCGATCACCGTGCCCCAGATGTCTGGCTCCAGGTGGAAGACGATCGCCACGAACCGGTTCATCCCATGGGTCCAGCTGATTGGCCAGGTTGGCGTGATCCCCAACCCGCCGGGCCCTGCCTTGGCCCCGTAATAGGGGGAGATCGCCAGGTTCTGCGGCGCCGGCCCGGCGTCGCGCGTGAACACGATCGAGACGATAAGAACTATCGCGAAAATGGCTCCGCCGTAGATGATCCACCCCTTGATGTGCTCGCTGAACGCGGTCTCGCGCCCGCTTGGCTTGCGCCAGAACGGCAACGAGATGTGCTTCTGCTTGATCAGGTAGTAGTGCAGCACCAGCAGCATGGCGAGGAGTGCGGGGAGCACGACGACGTGCAGCGCGTAGAAGATGATGAGTTTCGATGACGCGAAGTCGACGTTGAGCAGGGCCTTGTGGGCCCAGTTGAACGCTTTGGACAGACCGATCGCCTCCAAGAACTCTCCGACGTGCCACGGCACGGCAAAGCCACGCTCGTCCCAGTGCAGGGTCTCGCCGGTGATGCTGACGCTGAAGACGAGCGCAGCCAGCCCGGCGCCGACCAGCCACAAGCCCTTCTTCGCACCGCCGTAGGCAGCGCTGATGAAGACCCGCATCATGTGGATCATGACCAGCGCGAAGATGACGTAGGCGGTGTAGTAGTGGAAGTTGAGAATGATCGACCAGCCCCTGCTGGCAAGGAGTTCCTGGGTCGACTGGTAGGCTTGAGCTGCATCGGGGCGATAGCTGAAGAGCAGGAGGATGCCGGTCAGGAACTCCAAACCGATGCCGATGGCGAGGACACCGCCGAGGATGTACCAGATGGAGTTCGTCTCCGCCGGGATCATGTAGTTGCGGACGAGGGTTCCCAGCAGCGTGTTGAAGCCGAACTGCTCCTTCCAGCCTGCCCAGAAACCCTGTCTCGGCTGACCGGGCGTGGCCTCCGTCGAGCCGGCTCCTCCCGACGCAAAGCGTTGCTGGGGTAGTGTCGCTCCCGCGTCGGCAGGCGTCACTTCTCCCGCGTGAGGTCCGTCTCCACTGTCTGCCATCAGCAAGGCCCTCGTCACTGAACGCTGGTTTGAGATGCCAGTATTTGATTTCCCCCTTCGATTCTGCATCGGCAGCAAGACCCGAAATGAGATCGGCATTTGTGCCCAGGGAATAGGCATTTGTACCTATCACATCGGGATTTCCCACCCACGTGAGATTGTCGCCCTGGGCTCGGAGCTACCATGCCCGAGACATGGGCACCGAGGTGGAAGGGATCCGAGTTCTGCTGGTGGACGACCACCCACTCTTCCGGGCCGGAGTCGGTCAACGGCTCCGGGAACACGACTCCAGCCTCGAAGTCGTTGGGGAGGCAGGGAGCTCGGAAGAAGCCCAGGAGATGGTGGGCCGGCTGGCACCTGATGTTGTGCTCATGGACATCGCATTGCCCGGGGAAAACGGCATCGAAACGACCCGAGCCATCAAACGGACGGCACCCGCGACGGCCGTAATTATTCTCAGTCTGTATGACGACGAGCAGTACATCGAGGCGGCCGTGGAGGCGGGCGCGGCAGGCTACCTCTTGAAAACCGTGGAGGGTCAAGAACTGGCTGCTGCGGTGCGCAATGCACATGATGGCGACGCGGTATTGAGCCCCGAGATCGTGACTAAGGTCTTTCGCCACTTACTGCCGGGGTTGCGTGGGACTACCTCATCAGACCGCCAACACCAGCTCAGTGAGCGGGAGACCACCGTTCTAAAACTCGTCGCTCGTGGAGCAACGAACAAGGAGATCGCCATGGCCACGGATCTGAGTGTGCGCACCGTGCATGCTCACCTCAGGAACATCTTCGCCAAGCTCATGGTGAGCTCCCGCACCGAAGCGGTGATGGTGGCGGTCAAGGAAGAGGTTCTGCGTCTTGAGGACGTGGGATTGTCCGTTGCTCCCCGAGACTAAACGCCACTTGCGCCTGCTCCGGAGGCGGCTACGCGATCACCGCTTTTGGATCGTGCTGATGCTCGTGATCGCCATAAGCGTTGCGCACGCCTTTTTCGAGGCGAGTCACGCCCTTTCTTTGGATCCCGACCTCTACTTCATTCCAGTCTCCACCTACTTCATCCCAATCCTTTACGCAGCTCTCTACTTCGGTCTGGAGGGTGCCTTGCCGACCGCCTTTCTGTGCATCGTACTGGTCGTTCCCGAAGTCAATCTGTTCCATCATGGGGCGGAGAGAGTCGGGGTCATGGTCCAGCTTGTCATTCTGGCCCTCATGGGCGCTGCGGTTGCGCTGAAGGTGGACCGGGAACGGGATGCCAAGCTCGTCGCGGAGGCTGCGAATCAACGCTTGGCCGGTACCCAGAAATCGTTGGAGAGTTACATCGGGATGGCGTTGCGGGCCCAGGAAGAGGAGCGACGCCGTTTGGCCCGTGAGCTGCACGACGAAACCATCCAGGATCTGCTGGTGGCAAGGTCGGCTTTGGAAGGTGTGCCAAACGGCACCGCCCCGCCTCCGCAAATATTGCTGATCAACGACGCCTTGCAACGGAGCATCGATGGCATTCGCCGCTCCTGCCAGGCCCTACGCCCGTCTGTGCTTGACGACCTGGGCCTCACCCCGGCTTTGGAAGCGCTACTGTCGGGTCTTGAGGGTCGAGTGGCAATCAAGCCCAGGCTCGAAGTGGAAGGCGAATGTGTTCGACTTGACGCTGAGCCAGAGTTGGCGGTGTTCCGGATCGCGCAACAAGCGATTCATAACGTCCAGCAACACGCGCAAGCGAGCGAGGTCGGCGTCAAGCTCACGTACGACCCCGATCAATTCCGCCTTGAGGTCTTCGATGATGGCCGCGGCTTCGATCCCCACAAGTTGACAGGGACTGGCCTCGGGTTGGCGGGGATGAAGGAGCGGGCTCGGCTGATCGGAGCGGTGCTCCAACTCTCAAGCCGACCTGGATCGACGAGGATCGTGCTTGTTCTCCCGATGATGTCTGATCGGTGACCACCATGTGGCCCTCCCGGAATGCGAATTCCGCAGAGGGTCATTCTCTTTCAGCGGCGCTGATCATGTCAGACCCGACCGTTGCGATGAGTAACTCGCCCGCGACCCAGCGATGCGCGCTCAGTTTAGTTGTCGTTATTGTTGGCGAAAGCTCGGGGAGACAGGACTCGAACCTGCGACCCTTGGTCCCCCAGACCAGTCCTCTAACCGTACAGGAGACTGGGGAGAGAGGACTCGAATCTCAAGGGCCCGCAGGTCGGCCGACGATCGTTGGCCAACCCGACCGGCCGTTCTTCGGCGGTCGCAAGGCGACTGCGACAAGTGCTTCCCGCCGCTGGCCGCGGACGACCCCTCGACGATCCTTCGAGCCGCGTCTACCGCGTCCTCGAGCGATTGCGGCGTTTCGTGATCAGAGTGGACGCCCGTGTGATCTGTGTGGTGTCCCGTGTGCTCAGCGTGGATGCCCGTGGAAATTGGGGGTAAGTACTCGTCCAGAGGCCATTCTGGACCCCCTCCCGAATACAGATCAGGACCGCTACCTTGCCAAGGTAAGGGTCGCGAGTTCGAGCCTCGTCTCCCGCTCCACTCCGTGATGTGAATACGGAATGGACCGGCTTCGGTCGACGGCCGACCGCGGAGTTCTACAGAAAGTAGCGGTCTAGGAATTCCTAGACGCACTACCTGCAGAAAGTGCTGTTAGGTCCCGCGAGCCGAGGCACGTGACGCGATGCGCCCGGGGCCCCGGCCGCCTGCCATGAGGGTGGTCATCACGTACTACAACACCCGGATTTCACCGGGCCGATCGGACACAACGGCCCAACCCTTCCACGGCCCAGATGTTCCTACAGCCCGCGGTGGAGGGTGGACATCGAGGCCGAGCCGCACGGCTGACAACCCGGCTCCGCCCCGTGCATGATCTCGTGCGCCGTGATCGTCGACACCCCGTCGCGCCAAGACGGCGCGGTCACCCGTGACGCGCAGACGATGCTCGCCGCTCTCGAAGTTGATTGCGGCAAACGGGTAACGCCTCGGCATGATCATCGTCCCTGGCGTGCGCCGACGAGCGGGGCTGCACGGATCAACGCTGATTCCCCGATGGTGGCGCGTGCTGCAGGCGAGCCAGGGTGACGAGAAGCGTGCCGAAGACGAGTAGGTGCACTGCGGTGCACCACTCGCACAGCCTGTGCAGGCGGACGGCCTCGACAAAGACGAGGTACAGCACGGCGATCAGCCCCGTGACGCCGAGCAGCGCGTGGCTGCGGCGAAGCCTGCGAGGCTCCTGGCGACCGGTCATCGCCGCGATGAGGGAGGCGATGGCGAGCGCTCCGCTGCCGAGGAACCATCCCACGCCGAGGACCGTAATGGGCACCGCGGTGCCGGGAATCACCGAGTACGCGCTGCTGGTCACCGCGGCGCAGTCGACAACGCCGGTGGTCGAGCAGACCAGCGGGATGCCGGCATAGTGGACCGTTGTCAAGTACGCGGAGACGCCCACACCTAGCACGGCGAAGACAAGGAGCGCGGTCGGCCCGGGGGCGCGACGCACCGGTCCCAGCAGCCCGTCAACCACCCTCCGGCGGCGCTCCCGGCGGCGCTCTCGTTCAACCCATTCCTGGCCGGCAAGCGCCGGGGCGGCCATACGCGCAGCGCGCTGGCGGACATAGCGTTCGCGCTCCTCCCGCGTCTGCTTTCGCGCCTGAGCGCTCGGCGAGTGTTTGCGCTGGAGCTGGCGCCGGGTCACCGGCTCGACCCTCCGAGCTGGGCTTCGAGGCCGGGGATCGGTGCGGCAGTGCACACAGCAGCAGGCTGGTTGCGCGTGATCTGGCAGATCCCGGCAGTCAGCCAGTTGGCGTTGCCGAGGATTGCCTGTGCCTGGGAGCTCGCCGCCGTGCCGAGTTGGGCGGCGATCTGCGCCCAGGTCATGCCTTGAAGGAGTCCGGGGCTGTAGCCGCTGCTGACGGCGACCAACTGATTGCCGAGGTCGAGAAACGGAATGCCGCCGGCCACTGTGGTGTAGGGCGGAGCGTCGTACGTCTCGAAGAGATGCTGCTGGGTGGCATCGGGCGTCTGCAGAACCTGCCGATCACGCGTCTCGGTCTCCACGGCCTGGAAGTCGAGGTAGGGGCTCGAGTACGAGCTGCCCGCGAACGTGAAGGTGTTGGTATCCGGGAAAACGTCGGTGCTCGATGAGGTCATGAGGTGCAGATTCGAGAACGTCCCGAACCGACTCAATGCGACCACCAGGCTCCAGCGCTCGGCGGCGCAGTATGGGCAGTAGTCCGCGCCGATGTAAAGGAGTAGCGGCTTGCCATCTGCGCCGGTCTGCACCGGGCCGGCGGGAAGGCGGTGGAGCGGATTCGTGACGCGACCATCACCAACGGTGGCGAGCACCTGCGGACGGGGGTTCGTCACCGCGGCAAGCACGGTCGCGGGGACAGCCTGATTGCCGGTCGGTGTCGTATCTGGGCCGGACGCGGGCGATTGGCCGAGGACGACGAAGCCCACGACTACGGCGATGACAGCCACAACGAGTCCCACCAGGGCCCACGGGCCTCGCCACCATGGCCGCGTCACCGACCTCGGTCGGTGCTGTGCAGCGGGTCGCCGCTTCGTTGACGCCCCCTGTCGTCGTGTATTGGGTCGAGGACGGGTGTTCCGCGCCGTCATGAGCATGCCTCATGCGCGGTGTTGATGGCGGAGACGGTCGACGGCAAGGGGGACCAGGTCAGCCGGTCCACGTCACCGTGTGACCGGGACCGGGCGTTGCTGGAGTGGTGCCGGATGATCCCGCGCGAAAGCGCTGCTGTCAGCCCGGGACGTGCACGTAGATCGTGGGCGTGGTGATTCGCGTGGCTTGTGCTCCCAGTGTGCACAGCAGAACACATCGAGGGCCGCGGCGAACTGCTCACGGCGAACCCGGGGAGATGACGACATAGGTAGAGAGCACCTCGCCCGCTTCGCGGACGGCCCGGCGACGGGCGGCGGGTGAGGTCATCCTCAACGGTTCGACGGAATGGATCCGGAACGGCTCGATGATCGTTTTGAACGCCACGACCCGATGATGACCGTTGCATTCGACTGCGGTCACGCTTCTGGATCTGGTCAGCCCTGCAGTCGGAAGGCCTCGGCGAGCTGCCGGCTCCGGCAAGGGCTGGCCAAGGGCGGGATGCCCTCCGTCTGCCCGCCTCAGCCGCGTTCGAGGCCCGGTGCCGGCGGGTGCCTGCTAGGCGCGCAGCGGCGCGGAGCCGTCCGGCAGCGCTTCCGATGGCTGCTGCAGGGGCCGTGGGCACGCAGACTGTCAGACAGTGCCGGTCCCACTCCCCTCGCTGGCGCGCTGCCGGTCGAAGACAGCCACCGCCGCGGCGATGGCCACCGCACCCTCGCCGCTCAGACACCCGTCGAGGAGGCCGTGCTGCGCGATGTTCTCCTCGGCGCAGCTAAGCAACTCGAGCGCCCGCGGCACGGCGATTCGGGCCACCGCGATGAGCGGCGGGTCGCCGCCCTTCGGGGTGGCGATCCCTAGAGACCGAAGCTCGGGATCGAGTTCCATGCCGAGGACCAAATGTCCCGGCGGCACGCTGGTAGTCGCGGCGGCAGCCTTCGCAATCATGCTGCCCGGCGTCGCGTATGCCGCGCAGACGCTGCGATCGCATGCCGGCTCCGGGCGCGCCGCAGCGACCTCCACCGCTGTCACGCCCGCCTGACACCCGGGCTTCTCTGAGCCGGCCACCGTGCCGATGGGCAGGTGGCCGCTTTGAGAATTGCCACGCGGGTCTCGTCAATGGGGCGGCCAGGCGAGAGGTCCATGACCGTATCCGCCCCCCATTGCTGTGCAACGTGCAGCTTGCCCACCTCCTCATCGAGACGGGACGTGGTTGGCGAGCTGCCGATGTTGGCGTTGACTCTTGACGCGGACCTTGAGCCCGATGGCCATCGGGTCGAGCGCGGCTGATAGGTCTTCACGTTGGGCGACGCGATTCATCTCCAGGGAAACCTCGCCGGGCGCGGGCCCGGTGCATCTGGGTGCGGCACGACTCGCCGGTGGTGAACGGACGACGGTGCGGCATTCTCGCTCCTCCCTACGCTGGTGTCAGCCAGATCAGGTTCTGCGGGTCGGCGCTCGAAACGCCCTCTCAGGCGGTTCAGTCTCCAGGTGGGTGCAGGGACGCTGGAGAGCGTCGTCGCCCTCAACCGAGCTGGACAAATCTCCGAGAAGCTCGGCAACGTCGCGGATGCGGTGGCCTACGCGGAGCGAGTGCTCATATTGTCATCCGACGCAAAACTGCGCTCCATCACCACCACCTAGGCTCCGGCGCCGCGTAACCCCTCCCCCATCGCAGCCCGTCTTTGTGACCAGCGTGGACGCCGGTGTGGTCAGCGTGGATCCCCGAGTGGTCAGCGTTGAGCCCCGTGGAAATTGGGTGTAAGTAGTCGTTTAGAGGCCATTTTCAGACCATCCCGAATACAGAATTAGAAGCGTACCTTGCCAAGGTAAGGGTC
>PLWW01000086.1 GCA_003153125.1 Candidatus Dormiibacterota bacterium
GGATGCTTTCGACACGACCAACTAGATTCGCGGTGACGATCGCCGTGCGTTCAGTCGGCGCCAGTGAAGGGTCCTCGCTGCGGTCCGCTTTCTGGGTTGTCTGCTGGCACCACAAGCAGAGCGGCCGCTGCGCGCACGAGCTTGAGCGAGACGCTGCCCTCAAGCAAGCGCTGGATCCCACCATGCTGACGGCTACCGACCGCGACGAGAGTCCTAGTGCCCCGAGGATCGCCGCCGCCCAACAAGACGGCGAACGGTGAGGCATGCGCGACGATCACCCGGACGGCGCCGCCGGCGAGCGGTTCAAGCTGATGTCCGTCGGCCGCCAAGGCCGCCTCGGCAGCTGTGGCTTGGACACCGGCGCTGCCGCGCCCGAGCGGCGAATTGTCGGCGCAGACCAACTGCAACTCGGCGTGGTAAAGGTTGGTGATCCGCGCTGCCATGCGCGCCGCAGCAAGAGCCGCTGGAGAGCCGTCATCGCCGACAAGGACCCGCGTCGGCGGCCAGTCCGCCGCGGAGGAGACGAGCAGCAGAGGACGCACTGTCATGCGGAGGACTTCGGCGGCGACGCTGCCGAAGAGCACGCGTCCCACGCGCGAGCGACGGTGCTGACCCATGACGCAGAGCACCGCGTCAAGCTCGTCCCCCAACAATTCAATTTCGGCCGCCACCGAGCCGATCAGGAAGTGCTGGTCGCTGACCGCCGCTCCCTTGCGAACCGCGCCGGCGACCTCGTCAGCCAGCAGACGACGCGCGGCGCCTTCCGCGGCGGGCGCGATCAACGGCAAGGTCATGCCCGACCAGACATGAACGACGTGCAGCTCCGCGCCCCAGGCGCGCGCGAGTTGGCTGGCGACGAGGACGCCGTCAGCGGCCTCGATCGACCCGTCGACGGTCGCGAGCACCACGGTTTGGCGGTCAGAGCTCATCGGCCAACCCCGAAATGCCGCCAACCACCTCTGCATGCCTGCTTCGTGCGGGCAGCCCGGCGGGCTCGGACGCTGAGGAGAGCATGCTGTCCGGCGGTACCACTCCCATGACAAGATGGACGACCGACCCGTCCCCCCGCGTGTTCATCACGGTTACTGCATGTGGCGTGTGCATGAATACATCGAGCATCGCGCGGTTGGTGGCAAAGGTGCCCGCCACAAGATGGCGAATTCCGTCGTCCCAGGCGATGTGCGCAAGGAGCGTCAAGAGGGCGGTGCCGATGCCACGGCATTGATAGGGATCCTCGACCACGAACGCCACCTCGGCGGCGTCACCGCCGCTCAGCCGGACGTAGCGGCCGGCGGCGACGATCACTTCGTCGACGATGGCCACCAAAGCTGCCCCCTCCCCCCGCGCCAGTGCGGTGAATCGATGTGCCTCAGCGTCGCGGAGTACCGGATGGGGTCCGAGGAATCGATTGCGAATGGTGTCGTCGGACAAGCGCCCATGGAAGGCCTGAAGGCCCGCCGCGTCCGCGGGTCGGATGGAGCGGATGACTACCGCGGACAGGGGTGCCGCCTTGCTCTCCTCTGCGCCGGGCTCGGTCATGCTGCACCACCCGACGCCGTTGCCGGCGCCTGCTCGATCGCCAGGGCGACGCGGCTCCGCACCACCACGACCGGGTGGCTTGCGTGGTGGGTCACGTGGTGAGCAACGCTGCCAAGCAGGAGCTCGCGGAGCCCCCCACGACCTCGGTTGCCGACAACGATGAGGTCTGCTGACTCCTCCGCCGCGACGCGAAGCAATTCGACCCCGGGTCGTCCCTCGCGAAACACCGCGCGGTAGGCAACGTCCCTCTGACGCAATGGCGCACACGACGAGTCCTCGAGTTCATGGACGAGGCTATCGGCCACTGCCCCTGGGTGGAAGGTATGTGGAGGGCCCATCGCCCCCGGGCCGTACGGCGCGAGGTCGAAAGCGTGGATGGCGACGATCTCTGCGCCGGTGTTGAGGGCCAGGTCGGCTGCCCAGTCGAGCGCGGCCGCGGATTGGCGTGATCCGTCCACCCCACAACGATGCGCTCGATGGCCATGAACGGTGCCCTCTGCTGTTGCTCTAGCCGCTACCGTCGCCCACCGGGCACCGAGCCGCCAGAGGCATTGGTCCCGTCCACGAGGCCGTGAGCCTCTGGTACCGCTGCAGGAGGGTGCGACACTGCGGCAATGAACCAATGTGCCTCCCCGCCGAAGGAGGACGACCTGTGCCGATGATTGTCGAGAGCGTCCAATTCGGAACTACGATATCGGCGGAGATGACCGTCCCCCTCGAAACACGGGAACCGTCATCATCCTGAAGCCACTGCTAGGTGCGGCATTGGGGAGCAGCGGTCGCTGGCTCAGATGCTGAACGACCAGAGGCTGGCAACCTTGACCGTGACCTTGTTCACCGGGAACGACCATCCCGCCGACATCACCACCCCGCCGGCCCTGTCGCAGCGACTTGCCAATGTCACTCTCAGTGTCCACGACGAGGTGCGCGAGACAATGATCTCGTCCACATGACGGACACGCGACCTCGCTCGCCGCTGATCAATCCCCCCTCTCACGACGCGGCAGATGCGCGGTTCCCCAGTGTTCGGGCCAGCAATCATCTTCGACGCGGTTCGTTGCACGCTCCCCTGACCGATCGTACCGACCGCGCGCGCGGGGAGCAGTTGGGTTGACCATTCAGTGCATCGTGGTCGGAGTCGATGGCTCGGATGGCGCCGCGCGTGCACTCACATGGGCAACTGATCTGGCTGGCGCGCTTGGAGCGGAAGTGGTTGCCGTCCACGCTCAGCCGCCCCTCGGATACCCGGCGGCATCCGGATTCGGATTCCCCCTTCCGATGGTTTCCCAGCAAGAGTTCGACGCGTGGCGTGAAGCGGAAAACAAGCTGGTTGCTGAGTGGTGTTCTCCGCTCCGTGCCACCAAGACCAAGCACCGTATCGTCATCGTCGTCGGTGAGCCGGCGGCGGTGATCATGGACACCGCCGATCACGAGAAGGCGGACCTTATAGTGGCCGGTCGACGTGGACGCGGCGGGTTTGCCGAGTTGATCCTGGGAAGCGTCGGCCATCACCTAACCCACCACTCTCGCATTCCGGTTGCCATCATCCCCGGCGAGTTGAAGCAGCATGATTCTCCCGTTTGACCTGGCGACCACCCCGAACGGTCCACGGTGTGCTCGCAGTGGACTTGGCCAAATGGAGGTAACCGCTGACCACCGCAGGGACCCTCCTGTCTTGATTTCATCGGACTTCGTCAGGTGACCGATCACCTACACGCAGCTGCACCACAGCCGAGGACCGTCCAGGGGCTGCTCGCTCGCGAGCATGCGTTGCTGCGCGGTCATCTCCAGAACCTTCGATCCATCGCGGAGGCCGTAATGACCGAGCAACCCCTGAGGCTGCGCGATCGGCTCGAGGGGGTTCTGAGCTTCCTGCACGACGATACGCTGCCACATATGGAGGTTGAGGAAACCACCATCTATGCGGCCGTGGATCGGCTTCCGGACGGACCCCACTCTGGCCCGGCCATGGCGCTCGATCATGAGGCGATCCGCGCCTTGGTCCACGAGGTGGACGGGCTGACCAGGGGCCCGACAAGCAAGAGAAAGAGGATGAAGCTACAAGGGGTCCTCTTTGCCCTCGAGGCAGTGACACGGCTTCACATCGAGAAGGAGGAACGGCTGTACATACCGGTCCTCAATCAGTTGAGTCCGAAGGTTCGGGCAGCGATTCGTGCGCAACTCTTAGCGCACCCCGTCAACCGCGGTCACGCGCGACGGTGAGGCCACACGCCGAGGAGTGGCCACGCTGAGCGCACCGCTGAAGTCGGGACCAACGGCCCTTCCGCACCGGGCAGGCTCCTCCCTAGTGTCCCTGTGTCAACAGTCAACTCAACGGAGGCGGAAACTCGTGAAGACGCCGAATTCGACACTTCAGGATCTCGTGATGGCCGAGTTGCGGTGGGACCCGAGTATTGACGCTGCGAACGTCGGTGTCACCGCGCACGACGGCGCCATCACTCTATCCGGCCATGTTTCCAACTTCCCTGAGACCATCGCCGCTGAGAAGGCGGTTAGGCGCGTCCGCGGAGTGGTCGCTGTGGCCAATGAACTCCAGGTCCACCTGCCAACATCCTGGCACCGCGACGACACCGACATCGCTGAAGTACTGGCTCGCAGCCTCGCCGACTCGATCTCCCTCCCGAGGGGATCCGTCACGGCGACTGTCAAGAAGGGATGGGTGACCCTCGAGGGAACGGTAGCCTGGTGGTATCAGCGGGATGTAGCCGAGCGTATCGTCCGTCATGCCGCGGGTGTCACGCTGATCACCAACAAGATCACCGTCAAGGCGGCCGCATCCGCGCAGGCTGTCGAGAGCGACATTCGCGCCGCCCTGCACCGTCGCGCCAACGTGGACGCCAAAGGTGTCCACGTTACCGTCCACGGGAACGTGGCGACCCTGAGCGGCGCGGTTTCGTCGTTCGCCGAGGACAGTGCGGCGTGGTGGGCGGCATCAGCAGCTCCCGGCATCGAGCGGGTCGTTGATCATCTGACGGTTCGTCCCGCGCCTGTCATGCCTGGCAGAGCGCGGTAGCGCAGCGGGTGGGTCGGCCCCGCATGGGTCGCCCACCCTCATGCTCTCCTTTTGGAGAGGACAGGCGCGGTCAGAAGCGTTACGGAGGGCTGCGAACCCCCCGGGCGCATCGACGCCGAGATACCCGCCCAGCAGTTCAGCGTCTCGACGGGCGTCGCGGTCGAGACTGCGGTGGACTATCGTTGCGACGACCGGGACATCTGTCCGGGCACGACGACGGAACGTGAGCGTGTTCTCCTCCACTCGCTAATCCGCACGAGATGAGTCCGCGAAGAGCACGGCTGGGGGAGAGTGGCTCGCCGACCACCCTCCCGCGCTCCTGCCGGCTCTTAGACCCCAGCCGGGATGGCCGCGGGTTCGACCCGGAGCTCGACGTCGACGCGGTGGATACCGGGTGCCGCAGCTGCAGCTCGCCGAGCAGCGATCAACTCTTGCCAGGAGCTGACGCGGCCGGTCAGAGTAGCCACATCATTGCTGACACTCACATGGACTGAATCCGCATCGATGCCCGCCAGACGGTACAGAGCCGCCCTGATATCGTGCTCAACGTTGTGCGCTTGGGCGCGCCGTTCCAGTGCGATGTTGTTGGTGACGCCAGATACCCCGTGAGCGTCGCGGGCAATCCTTGCTGCAGCCCGACGCTGGAAGTCCCAGGCTACCGTGCCGGCGAGAGTGACCCACCCATCGCGAGCGGTTGCTTGAACAGAGTCCTTGGGGACGCTGGTGTTCATGGCCAACCCTTTTGAGAGAGCCACTGCAATATCGGTGTCGTCGCGCCTGCCGGAAGCCGGAATGTGAACCTCGAGTTCGTTGGCCACCGCACGGACGCCTTTGACCCGCTTTGCGGCCTTCTCTGCCCGGTCCTTCGCCAAATACGTGGGGACGTGACCACTCAGGGTGACCGCTCCTTGGTCGGCGCTGACTCCGATGTTAGCGGAGTCGATGCTCCAGTCCCAACGCAATTCCTGCGTCACCATGTCCTGAAGTGTGGTATCGCTGCCGGTCATCTTGCGTACCTCCATTCCCTCCGATCCTGATCATCGATAGCAGGTCGTTCACCTTCCCGATGCCGTGACCATCCTTGTCCTTGACGCTGCGCCCGCGGACGTCCTCATCGGGGTTTCCGATCGTCTGGTTGCTGTCACTCAGCTTGGTGAGAGTGGCGGTGTCACTGAGCGGCATGTGCTTCTCCTCGAGCGTCCGCAGTAGATGGTTCATGACGGCACTCGCGCCTCGTTGGATGCGTGGTGCCTCCGCTGGATGCCGCCATTCGTCGCGGCCGCAACCGCGCCGGGCGGAGGTGGGATCAGATCGCTGGCCGCCTTCTCGCGGGAGATGAACGAGCCGAGTTCCTGGATCGTGCTCATCAGCGGCGCGGGGAACACGACCGTGGTGTTCTTGTCGACACCGATCTCAACCAGGCTCTGCAGGTTGCGCAACTGGAGCGCCAGCGGATGGGCCAGCATGATGTCAGCAGCCACTGCGAGTTTGTCCGCGGCCAGCGCCTCGCCCTCGGCAGCGATGATCTTGGCACGCTTTTCGCGCTCGGCCTCTGCTTGGCGCGCCATCGCCCTCTTCATGCTCTCCGGCAGCTGAATGTCCTTCAGTTCCACGAGGGTGACCAGCAGCCCCCAGTCAGCCGTGGCGACATCGAGGATCTCCCGGATATTCTTGTTGATCCGGTCGGTCTCGGCAAGGGTTTCGTCGAGGGTGTGCTGTCCGACCACCTTGCGGAGGGTCGTCTGGGCTATCTGATTGATTGCCGCGCCTACGTTCTCGATCGCCACCACCGACTTGACCGCGTCGACCACCTTGAAGTACGCGACCGCGGATACGTCAATGCTGACGTTGTCGCGGGTGATGATCCCCTGTGACTGGATCGGCATGGTGATGATGCGCAGAGACACGCGGCGCAGGACGTCGATGACCGGCACAATGGGTCGCAGCCCGGGTGCTCGAACACCGATGATCTTGCCGAGGCGGAAGTGGACACCCATCTCGTACTGCTGGACGATGCGAATCGCGAGCAGCAGGCTGAGCAGCACGATGGCCACGACTGCGATCACCGCAATGACAACGGAACTCATGCTCGATGCCTTCGTCTGGGATCGTGAAACCGAGTCCGCATGGTCCGCATGCCGAGACTATGGAAACCACTGATCTCCACGGCCATAGGGTGGCTCGAGCGCCATAACAATCTCAGCAACACCCCGCGGTCGCTGGCTTCCAAGACCGCCATGCCAGGCGCGTCGGAGCGCCGGCCAAAGCTCGTGCCGTGAGTTGCCGAGACGAACGACCGCGTCCTGCTGCAAGAGTTGCACCACGGAACCGGCGATGGCGTGTCGGGCCAGCCTGTCCAGTGCCGGGTGCGCGCCGAGATCGGGCACCACGACCTCGGCGGGACGCGCGGCGCGCGCCCAGGGCGCGGATCAACTTGGGCATCGATTGCTCGTTTCCACAGCCTGCGGAGGTGACGCGGTCCACCGCAGCGCGAAGCACCGCACGTCCTTTGCGCCCATCGTCCTTTGTCTTTTCTCGATTTCACGGAACCGACGGGTCACGCGCCGCCCCAGGTACACCGCAACCGCGTCGTCGACGGCCGTTGCCCGTGCCCCCCGAGAATTCTGGGTTACGCGCAACCGCACGCCATGCCCGGCGAATAATGTAGCAGCGCGTTGGCTCAGCGGCGCTACCGCCGACCCGATGACGGCTCCATCACGCCGCTGCAGCGGCCCCTCGCTGATCACGCTCGATACTGTAGCGCCAGCACGCACAGTTCACTGCCGATGGATGCGGCGTCAATGTCAGCACCGGCGCGGAGCCGCTATTCGCCGTGTGCGCAATTCAGAGGATGGGCCGTGACTGAGGAGGGCTGGCTGCTGTCGGAGTGGCGCGCACCCCCGGGAGATCACAGGCAGCTTCGCCCGCGACATTACTGAGAGCGGCCATCCCAATCGCGCTCCCCGCTGCACCGGCGGCTCAGCTAGGCTAAAGGCCAGCCGCTGGGCGTATAGTCAGCCACCGACGCGGGAGTAATTTCTTCGGCAGGGGTGCAACCTTCCCACGGTTGAAGGTGCGGGCTCGGGCCCTCTCCTGCTCCAGAGTTCTGGAGGAGCCTTGATGTCGTCGACACCAGAGCCCGTTCACCTGAATGACCATCACCGCAACACGCTGTTGCAGATTTTTCGGCATCCAGTGAGCCACAACATCGAGTGGCGAGCGGTGCTGTCATTGCTCAAGGCGGTGGGTTCTGTGGAGGAGCGCCACGACGGGAAGGTGGTTGTGACGCTGGGATCCGAGGCGGAGACGTTGGAACGTCCTCAGAACAAGGACATCGATGCCCGACAGGTGGTCGACCTCCGCCGGATGTTGAGCAGTGCAGGCTACCGACCCGAGGGCGAGCAGGGCGACGAGGCTTCGGGCCAGGAGAACGAGCGTGGCTGAGCATCTCGCGGATGTCGAACAATTCCGCGGCAAGGCGGTCATCGCGGCCGTCGACTTCCATCACACGCTCATCTATGCGACAGACGCGACGCCGGGACAACGTCCCGCCCAACTCGTGGCCGCCGATCCAAAAGGCTACTTCCACAAGGTGTCCCACCGCGCCGGCAACCCCGGCGGTACCTACGAGGACGACAGTTCCGAGTACTGGCAGGCGATCAGCGACGCGCTTGCCCCCGCCGCCGCGATCCTGTTGCTGGGCCACGGGCAGGGGCGGGCGAACGCATCTCACCACTGGGTCGCGTATGCAGAAGAGCACCGCAAGGACGTCGCCGCCAAGATTGTGGCCGACGTCCGGGCGGACATCGAAGCCCTCACGAGCGACCAGGTATTGCGGGTGGCCCAGCACTACCTCGGCAACGTGCCGCCCCGGGATTTTGGCGATGGTCGGTGGGGAGAGCCGCAAGGTGCGGAGCAAGGTTCTTTGGAAGAGCCGTCGAGCCGTTGACGGCCGCGGGATGACTCGACGATATGCGCTCTCTGGGCTGTTACGCCGTTAGACGTGGCCGCCGTGCGCAGCGACGGACAGCGGCTGCCACTCGTTCCAGATCGCGAGCCGGGACTCGTAGTCGGCGGTGGCGATGGCCAGCGGCGCCTCACCGAAGAAGACCCGCAGCGGCGGGTTGTCAGAGTCCACCAAGGTGAGCACGGCGTTCCTGGTCGCAACCGGGTCACCGGGGGTACCGCGCCGGCTGGGCCGGTTGGCAGCCTGCTCACGGACCTCGTCGTAGGCGGGCAGCGCCGTGGCATGCTTGGCCGAGCTGCCGCCCCAGTCGGTGGAGTAACCGCCGGGCTCGATGAGGGTGACTTTGATGCCGAAGCCCGCAACCTCCTGCGCAAGTGATTGGCTCAGACCTTCCAGCGCCCACTTCGACGCGTGGTAGATGCCGACGGTGGGGAACGCGGAGACCCCGCCGATGGAGGAGACCTGCAGGAAGTGACCGCTGCCCTGGGCCCGCAGGAACGGCAGCGCCGCCTGGGTGACCCAGAGCGCCCCGAACAGGTTGGTCTCGATCTGCTCGCGGGCCTCCGCCTCGCTGAGCTCCTCGACCATGCCGAACTGGCCGTAGCCGGCGTTGTTCACCACGACGTCCAGCCGGCCGAAGTGCTCGTGCGCCCGGCCAACGGCTGCGAAGACCGCCTCACGATTGGTGACGTCGAGGGAGATCGGGAGCACCGCGTCGCCGTGCGCAGCGACGAGGGTGTCCAGGCTGCTGGCGTTGCGGGCGGTGGCGACCACGGAGTCACCGCGCTCCAGGGCGGCCAGTGCCCACTCCCGGCCGAAGCCGCGGGATGTACCGGTAATGAACCAGATCTTGGCGCTCATGCGGTGTCTCCTCATGTGATGGGGTTCGGGTCAGTCAGCGCTGATCTGGTGGCGGAAGCGGTCCACGTTTGGTGGGCAGGTCCCACAGGGTGCCCGGCCAGCACGTCCCGGTCCTTTCCTGAGCCGACGCAGGCGATCAGTTGGAGGTTACCGTCTATCGCGGCGATCGCTGCAGACTGCGCGGGCGTATAGGCAAGCATCCTGTGGGTCCCGAGGGCCTGACCGGCTAGGGGCCAAGCTCCGAGGGGTGGATAGCGGCGGTCGGAGCATACGGCGCACCGGTCAGGTAGACAGCGCTAGATGGCCCAAGGCCCACCTCGTGGCGTCCGACGCCGCAGTCGGTTGTTGCCATCCGTGGCCTCAACGCGCGCCATTTAGGTCCCCAACATCGCAACACTGTGCGTCACCTCACACTACGCGGTGGCATGGTCACAGCCTCATTTCGTATTCAAAACCACCCGGGGCGGTTCGTCGTGAACCGCCCCGGGTTTCATGGAGACTCTGGGGCGTCCGCCTGAGGGTCTGGACGGGAAGGATTAGAGTGTATGCATCGCTGCAGCGCCTCGGCTACGAATCGGAGTTCGATGAAGGAGCGCCCCGCATGACAGGACCGTCGCGGCTGGGAGGGGCCGTCAGTGAGCGACTGCGCCGTCTGGACGACACGCTCGGCATCGATCACAACGGTGGCAGCGAGTGGATCTGGGGCGTCCCCGCGTTCATCTTCGTCGCCACCGTTGTTGGGTTCATCGTGATCGGCCAGATCATCGGGATGGGCGCGGCCATGGCCGCACCGATCGGCACGGTGATCGCTGTGGTCATGGCGGGGCTGGCGATTGCCTACATGACGCCGGTCGCCGACGATGCCGCCAGCGGCCCTCCGCCAGAGCATCACGACGATACCCCGCTCGGCTCCCCCGGGGGGCCCTGGGTGGTGGTGGAGCACCTTCCGTCCAGACCTCGTCTGGATGCGAACCCGACGCCCGCCCCAGCAGACCGCGAGCTGGCCGCCATAGCTGGCCCACAGCACGGCGAGGGTGTCCGCGCCGTGGGGCAGGCGGCGCCTGCACCATCAAGGGTCGGGGACAGCCGATGAGGCTGATCGATTTGATCGGCAGCCAGCCCGGACGACGCGCTACCTTCGACCGGCGTCTCTGGACACGGCACCGGGATTCATCGATGCGCTCGCGGATGTGGTTCGCACCACGGTGGAGTTCGCCCCAGAGGTGCCAACATGGCGATGACGACGTCGCCTCGGCGGAGATGCTCCCTGCGCCGGTGGGGTGGACGTCGATGCCATATCCACGTTGCCGGCGGTGGCGGGTGCTGTATCCGAACTCGAATCTGCGCACAACGTGCGGCCACATATGGGTCATTGCAGAAGCCGCCCACACCGAAATCCCCTCACCGTGCGGGACCGTCTGGATGCCGTGTTCAGTTTTCTGCACACCGACGTGCTGCCACACATGCAGCTGGAGGAGGAAACCGTCTACGCGGCGGTGGACCGCATCCTCGATGGTCCGCACTCGATGCCGGCCATACTCATCGACGACGAAGTGATTCGACGGCTCATCGGTGAACTCGATCACCTGGTCGGTCCACACGGGTGGAAAACGCTGGCACGCAGAGCTGCAGCCGCGGCTCCTCGTTCTCGAGGCCGTAATCCGCTTCCACGTCGAGAAGGAGGAGCGCCTCTATGGACCGTTCCTCAATCGCATTGAACCCACGGCTGCAGCCTCGGTCCGTGCCCGCCTCCTAGAGCACTCTGTCCAACACGGGCACGCTGGCTGGAGGTTCTCCGCGCATCCGAGGCCTTGACGCGGTTTGCGTCGTGTGTGCGGCGCCGCCACGGAGTATGGAAATGCAGTTGTCAGATCGCGTGGCCGACGCCACAGGTCAGGCCACCACATGTCCCCTCGTGGTGGTGTGGAAAGTCATTCAAGACGCCATCAGTTGACCAGCTGCACGGTACAGGAGGCGACGGCCGCTCGTGCTGCCGAGTGACTCACCCCGCAATCGGGCGGGTCCCCCTAAACTCGATGCGTGTTGGGTCTCCCGGACCAGGTGCGAGCCTGTCTCTTCGACCTTGATGGTGTACTGACCCAGACCGCCAAGGTCCACGCCGCCGCCTGGAAGGAGATGTTCGACGGCTACCTGCACGAGCGAGCGCAGCGAACCGGCGAAGCCTTCGTGCCCTTCGATGCGGTCGGCGACTATGACGAGTACGTCGACGGGAAGCGTCGGGCGGACGGGACGCAGTCATTCCTAAAGTCGCGGCACATCGAACTGCCTGAGGGCAACCCGGGCGATCTTCCGGACGCCGAAACGGTTGCCGGGCTCGGCAACCGCAAGAACATCATCGTTCTACGCAAGATCCACGAGGATGGGGTGGAGGCGTACGACGGGTCGGTTCGCTACGCCCGGGCGGCTCGCGATGCCGGGCTGCATCGCGCTGTCGTGTCGTCCAGCGCCAACTGCGCGGAGGTTCTCGAAGCTGCCGGCATCGAGGACCTGTTCGAGGAGCGCATTGACGGTGTGGTCATCGTGCGAGAACACCTGCGTGGCAAGCCAGCACCCGACGCCTTCCTCGCCGGTGCACGTGCCCTGCACGTCTTGCCGGCTGAGGCGGCGGTCTTCGAGGACGCTCTCGCCGGGGTGGCGGCCGGACGGGCTGGGAAGTTCGGTTTCGTCGTCGGCGTGGATCGGGCCGGCCAGGCGGAAGCGCTGCGTGAGCACGGTGCCGATGTCGTCGTGACGGACCTCGCCGATCTGCTCGAACCCTCGTGATCGAGCACCCCGCGTACGTGACCGAGCCGTGGTGTTTACGAGAGACGGAGCTCCATCTCGATGTCCTGGCTCAGTCCGAATCGCTGTTCGCGCTGTCGAACGGCCACATCGGCTGGCGCGGCAATCTCGATGAAGGGGAACCGTTCGGCCTGCCGGGTTCCTACCTGAATGGCGTCTATGAGTTGTCTCCATTGCCGTACGCGGAGGCCGGCTTTGGCTACCCCGAGTCCGGAGAGGTGGCGATCAACGTCACCAACGGGAAGCTGATCCGCCTGCTTGTCAACGATGAGCCCTTCGATGTCCGCTACGGCGAGTTGCGCGCTCATGAGCGCTGTCTCGACTTTCGCGCCGGCGTTCTCCACCGCAGTGCGGAATGGAGTTCCCCGGCCGGGCGCACGATTCGGGTCAGATCGACTCGCCTCGTCTCCTTGGTCCAGCGCTCCGTGGCTGCGATCTGCTACGACGTCGAGCCGGTGGACGGTCCGGCCAGGGTCGTCGTTCAGTCGGAGCTCGTGGCCAACGAGGCGCTGCCGATCGCCAGCGATGATCCGCGGGTGGCGGCTGTGCTGGAAGCGCCGTTGCACTCCCAGGAGCACAGCGCCGGTGATGCCAGAGTGACACTCGTCCATCGCACCGAGCGCAGTCGGCTGCTGATCGCCGCCGCGATGGATCATGTCGTCGATGGCCCGCAATCCCCCCACGTGGTCACGGAGAGCGAGCCCGACCTCGGCCGAGTGACCGTGACCGCCACACTCGAACCGGGGCAGACCCTCCGCCTGGTCAAGTTCGTCGCCTACGGCTGGTCGGAGGTGCGGTCGCAGCCCGCGGTGCGCGACCAGGCGGGCGCCGCGCTCACCGCGGCGCGGCAGACCGGCTGGGACGGCATTCTTGCCGAGCAGCGCGCCTTCCTGGACGACTTCTGGGACCGTGCCGACGTCGAGGTCGACGGCGACGCCGCCGTCCAGCAGGCGGCACGCTTCGGACTCTTCCACCTGCACCAGGCTGCCGCACGCGCCGAGGGGCGCGCGATACCGGCGAAGGGACTGACCGGATCGGGTTATGACGGTCACGCTTTCTGGGATACCGAGACATTTGTGCTGCCGGTGCTGACGTATACGGCGCCCGCCGCCGCCGCCGACGAGTTGCGCTGGCGGCATAGCACCCTGCCGATGGCGCTCGAGCGGGCCCACCAACTCGGTCTGCGCGGGGCCGCCTTTCCCTGGCGGACCATCTCCGGAAAGGAGTGCTCAGGCTATTGGCCCGCCGGGACCGCGGCCTTTCACGTCGCCGCTGATATCGCCGACGCAGTGGTCCGCTACGTCAGCGCCACCGGAGATGGCGAGTTCGAAGGCAAGATCGGGGTGGAGCTGCTGGTCGAGACGGCTCGGTTGTGGCAGTCGCTCGGCCACCACGATGCTCACGGTCAGTTCCGCATCGATGGTGTCACCGGGCCTGACGAGTACAGCGCGATCGCCGACAACAACGTGTACACCAACCTTATGGCGCAGCACAATCTGCGCGCCGCGGCCGATGCTGCCGAGCGCCACCCTGAGCGGGCGCGAGAGCTTGGGGTTGGCCATGAGGAGATGGCCACCTGGCGCGCGGCCGCCGAGACGATGACGCTGCCCTATAGCGAGGAGCTGGGCGTCCATGCACAGTCAGAGGGCTTCACGAAGCACGAGGTCTGGAACTTCGCCGCCACGACGGCCGAACAGTACCCTCTGCTGCTGCATTTCCCCTACTTCGACCTTTACCGCAAACAGGTGGTCAAGCAGGCTGATCTGGTGCTCGCGATGCACCTGCGCAACGAGGCCTTCAGCGACGAGCAGAAGGCCCGCAACTTCGCGTACTACGAGGCCCTCACGGTGCGCGACTCGTCCCTCTCCTCCTGCACCCAGGCGGTCATCGCCGCGGAGGTGGGTCACCTCGAGCTGGCCCACGACTACCTTGCCGAGTCGGCGCTCATGGACTTGGGCGATCTCGAGCACAACACCCGGGACGGGCTGCACATCGCAGCCCTCGCCGGCACGTGGATCGCGCTGGTGGCCGGGCTAGCCGGGATGCGCGAACGGCAGGGCTCATTGGCCTTTGCGCCGCGCCTTCCGCAGGGGATCACACGGCTGGCGTTCGCCATCTCGCTGCATGGAGGACGGCTGCGAGTCGAGGTGAGGCCTGACGCGGCGACCTACGCGCTGCTCGAGGGCGCTCCACTCGAGCTGGTCCATCACGGCGAGCCCATCACGGTTGCACCCGGGGAGCCGCTCAGCCGGCCCATCGGCCGCATATCGGCTCCACCGGCGCCTACCCAGCCCACCGGGCGCGAGCCACAGCGACGTCACAGATTGTGAAGCCTGCTGCTCCAAGACGCCGAAGGCTTCCAGATAGTCGGCTGGCCGTAAGCGCTGAGCGCCGTCCACGTTGAGGTGGCAGGTGGTGATGACCGGTGCTTTCGGCAGGTTCGCAAGCTCGTTCAACGCACGTGGCCGGCAAGTCTCTACGGGCCCCCGTGGGGGAGGTGGCGGCAACGCTCGAAAGCGTCAGAATCGAGCAGTCAGGTGCCCTCGGGGGCCGGTGGAGATGATCATGAAGCAGCCCCGGATCAGCGCGACCGACGCCGCGCTGATCCGCATCGAGCAGGTGCGCGTGAATCGCAAACAGCCACAGGCCGGCCTGCGGCTTGCCATCACCGGTCGCGAGAACGGTGCCTTCGTCTACGACATTCAGCTCGGCGCATCCGGTGAGGAGCGGCAAGGCGACATCATCGTCGAGGCCATCGCCGGACTTCCCATCCACATTCCTCTTGCCTCCGCACCGTATCTCGATGGCATCACTCTCGATGCCGATCTCCCCATGGGCGCGGTGCGCGTGGAGGATCCCAACCCACTGTCCTCGTAGTCCGATCCGCCGGGTGCAATGCGGGTGTCGTAGTACGTGATGACCACCCTCATGGCAGGCGGCCGGGGCACCGCGCGCGTCGCGTCACGCGCCTCGGCTCGCGGGCCGTAACACACTTTCTGCAGGTAGTGCGTCTAGGAAACCTAGACCGCTACTTTCCGCAGAATTGCGCGGTCGGCCGTCGACCGAAGCCGGGCCATTCTGTATTCAAATCACGGAGTGGAGCGGGAGACGAGGCTCGAATGTGCGACCCTTACCTTGGCAAGATGGCCGGGGGCTGCGAGCGATTTCTGAGTTCAGATTGGCGGCTTCTCCGGATTCTGACCCGCATCCGTGCGAAATCGAGACCCGCGTCGAAGTAAGGATGCAGTTCGCTGACCCTCAAACCGCAGGACTGATCGGTCGCCGGCGATCTGAGCGGCGAGCAGGGCCCCGAGCAACCATCCCGAGCCGATGATGGAGCCCAGCGAGATGAACATCAGGGAGGTCAGGCCGACCTCGCGTCGAAGCTGACCGGTGATCTGGGGTGTTGACTGCGGCGCCGGTATCACTCCTTGGGCCACGTTGCGATCCTCTGACGACCGTCGTGCGGCAGCGGGCTTGTTGCTGCAGGGGGCGACAGTAGCGTTGGGGGGCGCGAAAGGAAAGCCTCTCTCACGGCGCTGACAGTCGGCGGGCCGAGGTTCATGGCTGCGTGGCGCGCTTCATGGGCCGCCATCCTCGGCCATCCAGGCGTGCAACTCTGTTCCATGAGCGGTAGGCGCACGTGGCGCTATGCGACGTCGTCCCCGAGTACCTGGGCACCCGGCCAATCATGGACTGGTATTGCCAGACAACCTGGTCGTGTTCGCCGACACCGGCTGAGTTAGCTAGTCGAGCTGGCCATTGCGTAACGCGATGGGTGAGGTTCAGTCGCAGTGGTTGGCACGGGGCAGATCCGAGGTATACACAACCTATGGGAGGACTGATGAAGCGCTGTATCGGCTGTACCACCACATGGATATCAGCGGGGGTCAGCATGTGTGACGCCTGCAAGGACCGCTGGACCCAGAACGGGGGCGGCTGCCCATCGTGCGGTCAAGCGACAGCGGACCAGCGACACGCGGACGCGGCTGAGGAACGAGCGGAGAACGGCCTGTAGGCTTGTGGGGGAGCCTGCCAGGTACCCAACTCACCGCTTCAGGATAAACGCCTCCGGGGCTGACCGTGCCGGTGTGTCAAGTATCTCGTTGCCGATGAGACTGGTCGCGTACTCAGGGTGCACCCTCTTACTTCCAGGACAAACGGCGTCCTCGTGACCCACGACCGCCGCGTTCGATGCAAGCAAAGCCAGTGGTCAGCGGCCATGAGATCTCCCCAGCCACGAGAGTACCCACTGTCGGTAACGGCGAGCACACATTCGGCCCGATCCACGAGGCGACGATCAACTCGATCCGCGGTACGGTCATCATCGCCGCACTTCGAGGGCACTGCCTCTGACACCCCGCGGTCGTGGGTCGCCGATCGACGCGCCCACGACGCGGGGGGCAGCCTCCTCTCACGCCGTTCGAGTCTAGTTGGGGATCATGCCATGGGGGTCGAGCACGAACTTCTTGGCGGCGCCCTGGTCGAAGTCCTTGTAGCCTGTTGGCGCGTCCTCCAACGAGAGGACAGTGGCGTTGACGGCCTTGGCGATATGCGCCTTGTCGGCGAGGATCAGACTCATCAGTTGACGGTTGTATCGCTTCACCGGACACTGACCCGTGAACATCGCGTGCGACTTCGCCCAACCAAGCCCGATGCGGATCCCAAGCTGGCCTGTCTTGGCGTTCTCGTCGGCGGCACCCGGATCGCCGGTCACATAGAGGCCGGGAATGCCCAACCGACCGCCCACACGAGTGATGCTCATGATGCTGTTCAGTACGGTTGCGGGCGCCTCCGCGGCGCCTGCCCCGTGACCGCGGGCCTCGAAGCCGACCGCGTCCACCGCCGCATCGACGAGAGGTTCGCCGACGATCTGCTCGATCATGTCCGGCAACTCGGCGTCCCGGCTCAGGTCGACCGTCTCGCAGCCGAAACTGCGGGCTTGGGCGAGGCGGTCGGGAACCATGTCACCAACGATCACCAGCGAGGCGCCGAGCAGGTGTGAGGAGTAGGCCGCTGCGAGTCCCACTGGGCCCGCGCCGGCAATGTACACCGTCGAGCCTGTGGTCACGCCTGCCGTGAAGGCGCCGTGGTAGCCGGTCGGAAAGATGTCAGAGAGCATGGTGAGGTCGCGGATCTTGGCGAGGGCCTGGTCGCGATCAGGGAACTTGAGCAGATTGAAGTCTGCAAACGGCACCATTACGTAGTCGGCCTGCCCACCGATCCAACCGCCCATGTCCACGTAGCCGTAAGCTGCGCCGGGGCGTGCGGGATTGACGTTGAGGCAGACGCCCGTCTTCCCCTCGTTGCACATGCGGCAGCGGCCGCAGGCGATGTTGAACGGTACCGAGCAAATGTCTCCGGGCTTGACGAACAGGACGTCACTACCGACCTCGACCACCTCGCCGGTAATCTCGTGCCCAAGACTCTGGCCCACGGGCGCTGTGGTGCGGCCGCGCACCATATGCTGGTCGCTGCCACAGATGTTGGTCGCCACGTTCTTCAGGATCGCGGCATGTGGGGCTTCCCTTCGGACGCCCATACCTTTGACCACGTCTCCGGGCAGTTCCAACTTGGGGTAGTCGATGCTCTCGACGCTGACCTTTCCCGGTCCCTGGTAGACGACGACGCGGTTCCCTGCCATTAGGCACCTCCTGCGCGTCTGAGACGCCGAGCAATCGGCTGTGACGCGATAGCGACAGTGTGCGCTTTTGTTAGTCGCCGCGTAGTGTCAATTGTCCCAATCGTCGTAGGAGGTTCAGCCGTCTTCTCGAGCAGTCTTGCGCAAGCTCTTTACGCTGCTGGGCAGCCATATACGTGACAGGCGGGCAGCCCCGGAGGTGTTTATCCTGGGGTCGTGAAGTGGGTACCTGGCAGGCTCCCCGACAGCCCTAGTACGGTCGGTTCCCTCGGCCGGGTGCGGTGTCGAGGCGACAGGCCATACCCCGAACCCTCTCGGGTCTGTATTATCGCTATATATAGAGATTCAGACCTCATCGATCAGGAGTTAGCGGTGATTCAGGGCCTGCACGCATCTTTGGCCGTCTTTCACCCGTTCTCGGAGGTCATGAAGGTGCTCGGCAAGGGGTGGGCGCTCGGCAGGGCCGGCCCTGGGGGTACCCGACGCGTCCTGCTCGAGGGTTCGCCCCCACGGCAGTTCCTGCTCCGCGTCGTCGACGAGCCTGCCAACCGGATTCGCATGCACCGATGGCACATCCAGCTCTTCGATGCGAAGAGTGTCGCCGCCTTCGACCACCCCATCGCAGATGCTGAGGTCCTCCTCGAAGCGCAGACGACCGAGGGCTGCATGCTTCGCCTGACCGGGCGCCACCGCCCGGACGCAGAGGGCGGCCAGCATGGGATGAATGCCTACGCGCGCTCGCTCCTTGACCAGGTTGACCGCACCGTGAATGCCGCCTCCGGCCATCCCTCGCCCGCGCCGCAGGCCCGATAGGGCCGCTGCCGGGCTCACGTCACACATCAAGCGTTGCGTGACCTCATCCCAACTCTCTCGTATCATATATCCTCGTATATAGCAATATGGCGAGCTAGGAAGATCGTACCCCTCCGGCGGGGCTGCCGCCAGCGGCAACTCAGGCTGAGGTAACCGCCGTATGATGAAATCTATAGATTCAGAGATTCAGTGCGAGGACGTTGAGTGTCGGGTCGGCTCCAGGTGTTCAAGGCCGAGTACTTCAAGGCACTGGCCCACCCGACGCGCGTAAGCATCCTTGAACTTCTCGCCGAGGGCGAGAAGAGCGTCGGTGAGGTCCAGGCTGGTTTGGGTCCAGACGGCGCCGCTGCTTCGCAGCAACTCGCCATCCTTCGGCTGCGCAACATTGTCGACACCCGAAGGGCGGGGACCAGCATCTACTACCGTCTTCGCGACCCCGAGGTCGTGCAGGTCCTGGCCACCGTGCGGCGGATCTTTGACGCCCACGTGGGCGAACTGCGCAGCATCGCGGAGGAGACGCCCCCCGAGAGCGCGCCGGTCGGCACTGCGCTGGGCCGGCGTCCGCCCAGGCCCTAG
>PLWW01000101.1 GCA_003153125.1 Candidatus Dormiibacterota bacterium
TTCGAATCCTGCCCCGCCCACGTTCGGAATTGCGCACGTTCGATTCGCTATCGATAACCCGGTCAGACCGCTCGGACGGCTACATCAGGCCCAGCTCGTCCAAGGAACGCAGCAGGTTGCTCACCACGCTCGGGTCGGCCTTGGCGTCGACCACGCACGGCTTCCCCTCGGTGGCCAACGCGAATGCCTGCCGAAGAGCGGGCCTGAATTCGCTCGGCGTTGTCACGCTGATGCCCCAGCCTCCGGCCGCCGTAGCCAGGATGCCGTAGTCGAAGTCTCCGCCGGCCTGGGAGGGCGACGTCCCCGGCCCTCTCCACACTCCGTTGTTGACCACCACGATCACCATTCCCACGCCGTTGCGGGCAGCTGTGTGGAGCTCCTGAAGCGAGAATCCGAAGGCGCCGTCGCCGGTGAAGAGGCAGACCGGCCGTTCCGGCCGGGCCAGCCCGGCGCCGATCGCGAAGGGCAGCCCCACTCCGAGGGTCCCCATGGCGGATCCGATTAGCATGTTGCTGCCCGGTGCATGAGCCTTGGAGAACGCTATCCCCCAGGTGACGCTGTCACCCCCATCGGAAATCCAGGTGCCACCACCCTGGTCTTCGAATTCCTGGGCTGCCTCGCTAGCCAGCCAGCCCGCGTGAAGCGCTGAGGTTTCCGCGGCGGCTTCGCCGGCCCACACGTCCTGGCTGGCCTGCGCCGCAATCCTGGCCTCCGCCACCCAACCCGACCACCTCGCCGGCTCGCCCTGCCAGCGCGATGCGATCGAGTCGAGCGTGGCTCCCACGTCACCAACGAGGCCGAGGCTGGGAGACCGCTGGCCGCCCAGATGCTCGGCTGCGATGTCGACCTGGATCAGCACCTGGCCTTCCCCGAAGAGAGGTGGCCGGCCGTACATCAGGTTGGCATTGAACTGCGACCCCAGTACGAGGGCGAGGTCCGCGCTCACCAGGGCAATGCCGCCGTGGACAAGCGTGCCAAGGCAGAGGGGATGGACGTCGTCGACGAGGCCGCGCGCGGCGCTGGTGGTGGTGACAGGGATCCCGGTGCGCTCGACGAAAGCCACCAGCGCTTCCGCCGCCCCGGAGAAGAAGGCTCCCGAGCCGGCCACGATGATGGGCCGTTGCGCCGCTTGCAGAAGCTCGACAGCTGCTGCCAGCGCCGGCCCGTCCGGCACCGACCTCGAGATTGAAGGAAGCGCGGACGCAGGACCCGGCTCGGCCGCGCCTGCCAGGACGTCCTCCGGTATCTCCAAGTAGGCGACACCGGGGGCACCGAAGCTGGCATGTTTCACGGCCTCGGCCAGGTATTCCGGGATCCGCTGCGGCTGGAGGCACTCCGCTCGCCACTTTGACAGCGGCTCGACGACCGCCAGCTGGTCGAGATCCTGCACGGCGCCCCGACCGCGCTTGGATACGGCGGTCCGCCCAGCCACCACAACCACAGGCGCTCCGGCGGCGTTGGCCTCGGCCATCCCTGGGAGGGCGTTGGCCAGACCCGGCCCCGCCGTCACCGCAACGAAGCCGGGCCGGCCCGTCGCCAGTGCCCAGCCCTCGGCCATGAGCACGGCGTTCTCCTCATGGCGGGCGGAGATGACGCGAACACCCGCCTCCCGAGCCGCGTCGAGCAGAGATGCGATGTGACTACCCGGGAGAGTGAACAGGGTCTCCATGCCGAGCTCGACCAGGGTCTTGACCGCCAGGTCGGCGCCGCTGCAGCGATCAGCCGCCACTGTCAACCCAGGTCCCGCAACGTCGTGCATGCCTCTTCCCCCTCGGTTTGGTCGGCTCCGACGATCGTTCCACGACGCACGCTCAACTAGAGGCGAAGGACCCATCGGAGGCCCCAACTCCCATCGCGAGCCGAGCACGCCAACGGCCGTGTTCGCCACTGACGGCCGAGCTCGGTTCCGCGGAGCGGTCAGCTCGAAGCTGCGGCTCCCCGCTGCGGGGTGTGGTCGGCGTGCAGCGTGGTCCAATCGGCGCGCGTCGGCGCCTGTTCGACGCCGGCTTGTCCCAGTGCGGCGCCGAGCCGTGACTGCATGAACTTCTCCTGCGCCTGCGCGACTCCCAGACCTCCACAACCATCCAGCCGCGTGGTGTCGCGCCGGCCGAGTGGGAGAGCATCCCGGCAGGCCAATCACCCTCCCCGGTCAGCGCAGTGACGGCCCGAAGCTGTTCACCGCGCGAGCGATCTCCTGCCCCGATCCGGTGCAATAGACTGCCGCGCGGCTGTCGGCTCTCGCTGGCTGCTACCGTGGACAGCGTGAACAGTCCCAAGGGTCTGCCCGCAACACTGCGGGTCGTGGCCGACAACGTCAACAACGTCGTCAGCGAGCTGACCAAGCTCATCAACTCTGTGGCGTCGTCCCTCGAGGCGTCCAACGCTCAGAAGGACGGATCACCGCGATCCAAACCGGCCCGCAAGGCCTCGAAGGCTCGGAAGACGAGCGTCACGAACGCCGCAGCAGCGGCACCGACAGGTCCGGTCACCGATGAGACCGTGCGTGCGGCCATGGAGCAGCTCGGCCCCGCAACGTCGGCGGCCATCGCCGCCCACATCAACACCGCGGCGGGCAGCACGGTCATCGACGGGCGCCGCATCCGCGGCCACGCCCGGCGCCTCGGCGCCAGGGTGGTGATGCGGCGCGGCGAGCGGTTGTACCGCCTCTAGGAGGCAGGCCGGTCATCGACATGAGCGACATGCCTGCGCCGGAGACCGACCTCGACACGCTCGCTGCGTCGCTCAACGCAGACGCGCGCGACGCCACCGTGTTCTTCCGTGTCCTCTGCGAAAAGCTCCTCGCTGCGTTCCCGTCCGCCACGGTCGTGGAGCGTGATCACGCGCTGCTCAAGAGCCACCGCGTGCCCCGCAAGGTGACCGTGCGCCTCGGCGACGAGACATTCGAGGCGGAGCAGCGGCCGGGCGGCGTCACCTGCCGCCACATCCACGCCGTGCACGGCATCGGCGGCGGACTTCCCTGGTCCAAGGAGGTGAGCGTCGACGAATGGCTCCGCGCCCTGGTGGCGATCGTCGCCCAGGACGCCGAGGCCACGGCGGCCGCTGCTGCGGCCCTCCGCTCACTGGTCACGTAGGCCGTGCCCGTGTTTGGCCACCTCCTATACTCGGACCGCTGATGAGCGACGTTCCATCGTCGGAGCCCGACCTCGACGCGCTCACCGCCTCCCTCCGCGCCGACGCCAGCGACATCGGCGTCTTCTTCCAGGTGCTCGGCGGCAAGCTCGTCGACACGATGCCGGGTGCCGTCGAGTTGGAGCGTGAGGGCGGCCTGTTCAAGAAGGATCACCCGATCAAGCGCATCGTCGTCCACGCCGGTGACGACGTCTTCGAGGCGGAGCTGCGCCATGGTGCGGTCATGTGCCGCCACGCTCATGCCGTACGAGGCATCACTCTGCGCTCCGAGGAGACCGGCCTCGACCAATGGCTGCGTGCCCTCGTCGGCGTGCTCGCCGGCCAGGCGCAGAACAGCTCCCAGGCGAGTGCCGCGCTGCGCTCCCTGGTCACCTGAGACAACTCACCGCAGGCTTTGGAGGCTGCCCACCCATGACCCAGCAGACGCCGCCGCCACCCCCGCCACCGCCCGCGCCAGAGCAGCCCGCGGCCGCCCCGCAGCCGGACCTCGAAGGCCTCCCCAAGGACGCGCTCCGTCGCCTCAGCGAGCTGCAGGGCAAGGACGGGCTGTTCACGTCCGACCTGTCGGTGAACGAGTTCCTGCTCGTCAAGGAGGCAGGGTTCCACCCGCGCGGCCTGGTGGTCGGGAGCAGCATCTACCACATCGGTCTGACCACCAAGAGCTGGAGCTCCAGCCAGGAGGTGAAGACCCTCACCCAGGCGATGTACGCCGCCCGCGAGCTGGCCATGGCGCGCATGGAGGAGGAGGCGACCGTCCTCGGCGCCGACGGCGTGGTCGGTGTGCGGCTCGACGTCGGCTTCTACGAATGGGGTCGCGGCACCGCCGAGTTCATCGCACTCGGCACCGCTGTCTCTGCCGAGGATGGCGGCAACTGGAAGACCAATGAGGGCAAGCCGTTCACCTCCGACCTGAGCGGCCAGGACTTCTGGACGCTCCTCCAGTCCGGCCACGCGCCGCTTGGCCTGGTGATGGGCACCTGCGTGTACCACGTCGCCCATCAGAGGATGTTCCAGGCCCTCGGCAACATCGGCCAGAACAAGGAGATGGCCAACTTCACCCAGGCCCTCTACGAGGCCCGCGAACTGGCCATGGAACGCATGCAGGATGAGGCCCGCAAGCTCAACGCGGAGGGCATCGTCGGCGTGCAGATCCAGGAGAAATCGCACGTCTGGGGGAGCCACACGATCGAGTTCTTCTCCATGGGCACGGCCGTGCGCAAGCTGGGCGACCGCGAGATCGAGAAGCCGCAGATGGTCCTCTCGCTGGACCGTTGATGCCTGACGACGCCACCGCCGCCCAACGCCAGCTGGAGAGCATCGCCGCGCTCGAACGAGGCGATCTGCCGCTCGCTGCCCGCGATCGCATCGAGGAGATGCGCCAGCCGGGTGCGGCGTGGACGAGCGACCTGTCGGTGGCCGAGCTCTCCGCCATCCGCCACGCCGGCTTTGAGGCGGTGGGCATGGTGATGGGCTCGAGCGTCTACCGCATCGCCGCGCAGTGGGGGTACAGCAACGTCTTCGGCAATGCGGGTTTCACGACGGTCGGCCAGGGGGCCTTCGGCGGAGGAGCCGTCCCCGCGCGCGTCGGATTCCTGCAGAGATACCCCTGCCCGCACGGGTACGGCATGGGCACCGACCACCGCTGGGGCTTCAACTGGGAGCACACCACCTACGAGGATGGCCTCGTGGCTGCGCGCGACGCTGCGCTGGCGCGCATCATCGAGGAGGCACGCGACCTCGGCGCCCACGGTGTCGTCGGGGTGAGGCTGATTCGGCGGCACCTCGAGGGTGTCGGAAGCTCGCTGGAATTCACCGTCATCGGCACTGCCATCCGTCGCACCGGCGGCCCTCTCTTGGCGCGCCCGTTCATGTCGCACCTCGACGGCGTTGCGTTCAGCAAGCTGCTCCATGGCGGCTATGTGCCCGTCGCCCTCGTCGTCGGCATCGGGGCGGTGGAGATCGACCCCGGCTGCGGCACAGAGTGGTTGCTCCGCTCCTGGAACAACGTGCGCATCGACCAGGTCAGCGACGGCATCGAGGCCGCCCGCCTGCTCGGCATCCAACGCCTCGAGGAGGAGATCGAAGCTGTGGACGCCGACGGCGCGGTGGGCGTGGACATCGACTTCGTCAACCACGCCGTGGGCACCGGCGCGCTGCTCAGCGAGCTGGTCTGCGTCGGCACCGCCGTGCGCCGCTACGCCAAGGATCCGCTCGATGAGGTGCCGCTGCCGATCATGAGGCTGTCCTGATGGCTGTGATGCCGCATCCGCGCGCCGACGCGGCACTGCGCTGCCTCGCCACCGGTCAGGGAGAGCGCCACCAGGGCCGTCGGTTCAGCAGCGACCTGTCCGTCGATGAGGCGGTGTTGCTCAAAGAGGTCGGCTACGAGCCCCGCGGGCTCGTCATCGGCTGCGGCGTCTACCACATCGGCATCCAGTACCAGAACTGGAGCAACAATGAGGAGATGACCGGCCTCACCCAGGTCATGTACGCCGCCCGCGCTGACGCCATCCGGCGGATGCAGACGCACGCCGCCAAGATCGGCGCCCACGGCGTCATCGGGCTGAAGCTCGAGGTGCGCATCGACCGCGGCAGCGAGCACCTCGCCGAGTTCGTGGCGCTGGGCACGGCCGTGGCGACCACTTCGGCGCGGCCCGGTCGGCCATGGCTCAGCGACCTCTCCGGCCAGGACCTCTACCTGCTCGTCCGCGCCGGCTACACACCCGTCGACCTCGCGTTCGGCGCGTGCGTGTACCACATCGCTCACCAGGGCCTGAGCACGTGGGTCGGTCAGGCGACTCAGAACGTCGAGCTGAGCAACTACACGGCGGCTCTCTACGAGGCACGAGAGCTGGCTATGACGCGCATGCAGGAGGAGGTTCGCGGCACCGGCGCGCTCGGCGTCGTGGCCATGCGGATCGAGCAGCAGTCCCACCTCTGGGGCAGCCACGTCATCGAGTTCCTCGCCATCGGGACCACGGTCCGCATGGCCGGCGACGGTCATCGCCGCATCAACCCGAAAATGGTGCTGCCGCTGAACGATGCGCTCGGCGCTCACGGCGACACCGCCGGGGGAGCCTCAACGCCACCGTCGGCGGACTGAGCCCGGCAGCACCTACGTCGCGGCCGGCTCGCCCATCCAGTTTTCCTGCTGCAGCATCGAGGTCACCTCGTCGAGGGACATGTCGTCGCTGGGCAGGATGATCGTGCTGGCCGTGAGGTCGCCGTGCGGCAGGGCCATGCCCTTCGACTTCACGAACGCGGTGACGTCGCCCAGTGCCGCGTGGTACGCCGCGTCGTCGTCGGCGCGCACCGCTGCGACAAGGCGATGGTCGAAGCCGTCGAGCTCGGGCCGCGCAGACGCGTCCAGGCGGTACTGGTCGTCGCCGTGGACGCGAACCACGATGCCGGACGCCTCGAGCTGCAGCGAACTTGACGGCCCTGACAGGCCGAGCTGTGACTTCATCGCCGCCAGTTTCGCCTGGACGTTGCTGTCGACCACGGTGGCGGTGATCTGGTCGTCGAGGGTGGAGGCACCCCCGAGCAGGGGCGCGTCGAGGACGCCGCTGTCAAGCAGCGAGTCCACCGCGTCGGCGTGGGCCTGGGTGCGAGCGATCTTGTCCTGGGCGCGCTGCATCATCATCGCCGCGTCCGACGTGTGCTCCCCGATGCCGGCGAGCGTGTCCCCGGCGCTGCTCGTCGCCTTCGACGCCTCGTAGGACGCCTTCAGCGACTCGCGCTGGTTGGCGAAGGCGGTCACCTTGGCCTGGTACTTCTGGATCGCCTGCTGCAACTTGGCCACCTGGGCCTTGATCGACTGGATCTGGGGATCTAGCGCCTGTCGCTGCTGGCCGAGCACCTCCGCCTGGGTGAGCGCCTGGGTCGCGAGGTCCTCCTTCCCGGCCTGCATGGCCTGCTGCGCCGCGGTGTTGAGTTGGACGACGCGCTTGTCCATGTCCGCGGCCTGGTTCTCCAGCCGCTTCTGCCCGGTGGTTGCCTCGACCAGCGCGGTGCGGAGCTTCTGCTGCTGCTCGAGAAGCTGCTGGTAGGAGAGGTCGATCGCCTGCGACGGGTCCTCCATGCGATCGAGGGCGGCGTTGCTCTTCTCCTGGAAGATGTTGCTGAAGCGCCGGAACACGCTCATGGGTTCCTCCTTGCCGTCACGTTCAAAGTCACCGGGAAGCGAATGGGGGTCGACGCCGCGGGGCTTTCCACCACAACGCGTTTCGACGCCTCACCGCCGTCACGCAGGCTACCACGCCGGCCGTGCCGATCCGGCACGCCCGGCGCTGTCGGGGGGCCGGCCGAACCGCAAACGGGAGAGTGTCAGCTCCGCCGATCCCGGCTCGTCAACGGCCCCGGCGATTCAGCTCTGGTCGGACTGGCCGCGCCGGCGCAGGCGGCGTGCGACACCCACGATCAGGCGGTTGCCGCGGCGGTAGCCACCCCGGCGGGTGGTGGCTGCGATCATGTATTCCTGCTCGCGAACCTGAGCCAGCTCATACAATTGTGTGTTCATCATCTCGAGTCTCCTTGCATCACCGACAAAGCTTTGTCACTGGTGATACTATACCCCCACACCCCGTCACCTGTCAAGCTATTACAGCGGTGACGAATAGAGAGGATTGCGGCGATGGATGAGACCCCGACCACGCGGGAACCGGCCCCCGGGCCGCTCGCGCTGGTCCAGGACTTCGTGAACACTGCGGAGCTGCCCGGCGGCTACGACGAGCTGACCGACATCCCCGCCGCAGTGACGTGGCTCGACGCCCACGGCTTCGAGGTCAACCCGGACGAGTCCCAGCGCCGCCGCCTCGTGGAAACACGCGAACACCTCCGCACCCTGATCGGCGTCAACAGCGGCCTGAGCCTGCCGGCCCACGCCGCGACCAGGCTCGGCAAGCTCCTCGACGCCGCCTCGGTACACCCGGTCGTGGACGCCGGCGGCGTCCGCCTCGCCTCCGCCGCACGCGGCGTGGACGGCTTCCTCGCAGCCCTCTTGGCCGCGCTGCTGCAGAGCAGCATCGACGGCAGCTTCCGCCGTCTCAAGGTGTGCCGCTCCGACACCTGCCAGTGGACGTTCTACGACAATTCCAAGAACGGCTGCGGGACGTGGTGCAGCATGCGCTCGTGCGGGAGCCGCGCCAAGGCGAGGGCCTATCGCGAGCGCCACCGCCATGAGACCGCCTCGGGGGGTGATTCCGAGGCTGCAGGCGTCGCCGTCGTGGCCAGGGCGCGCCGGCCACATCTGCTGAGGCGTCGTCTCGCTGAGTGACCGGCACCGTCGATGAGCCGCCGATCAGCGCCGCGGCGTCTTTCGGCGTCGCTGCCGCCGCCTACGAGCGGGGTCGCCCGCAGTACCCCAACGAGGCCGTCGAATGGCTACTTCCATCCGCCGCGCGCCGCGTCCTCGACCTCGGGGCCGGCACAGGGAAGCTGACCGGGCTGCTCCAGCGGCGCGGCCTTGACGTCGTCGCCGTCGAACCGCTGAGCGGGATGCGCGACCGGCTCGCCGCGGCGCTCCCCGAGGTCACCCTCCTCGCCGGTACCGCCGAGGCGATACCCGTCGAAGATGGCGTCGTTGACGCCGTCCTCGTCGCGCAGGCGTGGCACTGGGTCAACCCGACGCTCGCCGTTCCCGAGGTGGCGCGTGTCCTCGCCCCCGGGGGCAGGCTCGGCCTCCTCTGGAACATCCGTGACGAGCGCGAGAGCTGGGTTCGTGATCTCGGCCGGCTCATGCACGCGCACGGGGAGCGGGATTCGGACGGCCCCAAGCCGGCGGTTGGCCCCCCCTTTGGGCCGATCGAGCATCGCGAGGTGGCGTGGAAGCACTGGCTGACACGGGCATCGCTCGTCGACCTGGTTGCGTCGAGGAGTTACGTGATCACGCTGCCCAGAGAGGAACGCGACGCGGTTCTCGCCGACGTGCGCCGCCTCGCGGACACCCACCCCGACCTGGCCGGGGCCGAGCGATTCCCGCTTCCGTACCTCACCCAGTGCTTTCGTGCGGACCTGAGGTGAGCGGCGCTCCTTCCTGCGTCATCCGCGGCCTCACCGAAGACGACTGGGAGGTGCTCCGTCGCATCCGCCTCATGGCGCTCGCCGAGTCGCCCACCGCGTTTGAAACCATGTTCGCCGACGCGGCTGCCTGGAGTCACGAACGCTGGCGCGAGCGAGCCCGCGGATCGACGACGTCCCGGCTTTTCATGGCCTATCGCGACGGCCACCCGGCGGGAATGGCGGGGATCTACGCCGAGGACGACGGCTCGGTCCAGGTGATCAGCGTCTGGGTGCGGCCGGAGCAGAGGCGTCAGGGCGTGGCGCGGGTCCTCATCGCCGCCGCGATCGAGTTCGCCGTCGCCGCCGGCCTGTCCCCGGTGCTCCTCTGGGTCGCAGAGGGGAACACCGCCGCGCGTTGCCTCTATGAGGAGCTGGGATTCCGGGTCACGGGCAGACACAAGCCGGTGCGGTCTCAGCCCTCCATCGAAGAACACGAGATGAGACTGCACCGCGGCCCCATGGCGGCTGCAGAGCACCCGGCCGGCTGAGGGCGCGATGACCAGCTCCGACAGCCGCGGCGCCCCCCGTCGCTTCGGTGTCGGCAGGATCGCCATTCGCCAACTGCGCTCGCGGGCAACCCTGGCGGTCGCCCAGGGGCTGACGCTGGCGGCGGCGGCCACCCTTGTGGCGAGCGTGGTCCTCATCCAGGACCAGGCCACCGACAACGGACTACGCAGCGCCATCGCAGCCTCGGCGGGTGGCGCCAACGTCTTCGTGGAGCGTGACGGCATCTCCACCGCCGCGGTCTTCGACGCCTTCCAGCGCGACGCCACCGCGCGCGTGCATGCCGACCTCGGCGACGCCGTGACCGCGGCAGCGCGCTTCGGCCGTTCCGCGACGCAGGTGGTGCGCACCATCGACGGCGTCAGCCAGGGGCCGCCGATCACCTGGAACCCCTCGCTGATGTTCTACGACGGGCTTCGTGACCACGTGCGCGTCGTCGCCGGCCAGTGGCCCGCGGACAGCCGCTCCGGCCATGCCTGGTTGATCACCATGTCGGCTCGCGCCACGGACGACCTCGGCACGCCACTCCACGTGCGCGTCGGGCAGGTGTACTGCTTCAGTCCCTCGAGCGCGCGCGGGACCGTGCCGCCGGCATGGTGCGGACGCGTCGCCGCGACGTGGTTGCCGGTCGATGACGCGGATCCGTACTGGGCCGGACATATTCCTGAGACAGACGTCGCCACCGGCCACGACAGCTTCTTCCAGGTCCTGACCACGTTTCGCGGATCGTCCAACGGCGCCGAGCAACAGTACACGCCCGATGTCGCGCACATCACCGCCGCGGCCGCGGCCGGCGTGGTCGGGGGTGTCAACCAGCTGCGCGGCTATTACAGCGTGTCGAGCAACGACGTGTTCGTGTCAGGTCTGGACACAACCATCACCGCCTTCCTGGCGCGGCAGAATGCGGCGGCGGGTCCATCCTTGGTCAGCGCGATCGGCCTTCTCGTGGTGGCGGTCGCGGCGATGGGCTTTGCCGCACTGCAATTCATCCAGGGGCATGCTGGACAGGCGGCTCTGTGGAGGGTGCGGGGCTGGTCGCGGAGGCGCGTCTGGACGCTGTGCACGCTGGAGTTCGCCGTCCTCGCCTTGGTCGCCACCCCGCTCGCCATCCTGGCGTCGTCGTTGATCGTGTCGCTGGCGGCCGGCACGTCGGGCGCCCGTCGCGGCTGGGGCTGGCAGCCGATCGGCGACGCCACGGTGCCGGCGATCATCGCCGCCGCGGCGTTCCTGGTCATCCTCGCCGCCCTCGCCGGGCTGTTCACCGATCCGGCGCTGTCGCAGCGCCGGCGAGCGCGGGCGGCGGGGGGCCGCCGGGGACGGCGCCGCCTCGCCGGCTTCGCCTCGTTCGTCGCCGGCGCGGCCATCCTCGTCTTCGTCCACACGGGCGGCGCGGACGCCGCCGGGCCGGACGGCCAGGGCAACGATGTCGTCCTCGCTCTGCCCGTGCTCGCGGTGGGCCTGCTCGCCTACGCATCCGTCCGCCTCGTCGGCATCGTCGCTCGCGTGCTGACCGTGACTCGGTCGCTGGGCGGACGCCTCGCCCGCTGGCAGCTCGAGCGCGATCCCGCCCAGTACTCGCGGCTCTGCCTCCTGGTCACGCTGGCGGTGGCAGTCGGGGTGTTCGCCAGCACCTGGACGGCCGCCGACCGGGCCAGCGCCATCGACCGCGCCGACTACGCCGTCGGCGCGGACGTGCAGGCGACGTTCTCGGCGGCCGCGTCGCCGCCTCAGCTCGACAGCCTGACCGCCTCCCTTCCGCGGGCGGTCGCCGCCGCCGAGGTCTTCCGCGGAGCGGGCCGCCCGGGACGGTCAGGCACCGACGCCACCGTGATCGGCATCCAGGGCAGCGACTTCTGGCAGGTCGCTTACTCCCGCAACGATTTCGCCACCCGGCCGCTGCCCATCCTGACGTCGCGGATGACCGCCGCGGACCCCGACGGCAAGCCCGTGCCGGGCCGGCCGCACTCGCTCACGGTGTCGATCTACGACTCTGGGTTCGCCGCGCGTGTCGATCTCGAGGTCAGCGACGCATCCGACCGCCGCGCGCTGCTGACCATGGGAACGATCAGTGCCCCCGGGTGGACGGACCTGACGGCATCGCTCACCGCGTCGCCGGTCCCGCTCACCTACCCCGTGCGGGTCCGCTCGCTGCGCGTGGTCCCCACCGGTTTGGGCAGCGGCGACGTCGCCGTGCAGAACCTGCGCACCGACGCGGGCACCGTGGTTGAATCCTTCGCAGCAGCCGACGGCTGGTGGCAGGAGACGTTCGCGCCGGACACCGCGCAAGCGCCGCTGACACCGTCCGCGCTGCACACACGCAACGGCAGCGCGTCTGTCGACGTGTCCGTGGACCTGCAGGCAGTGATCCTCCAGCCGGCGCCGTCGTCTCGTCCGCTACCGGTGCTGCTCGCCACCCAGACCCTGGCGGACCTCGGGCTGAGCATCGGCCAGTCGTTTCCGCTGCACATCGACACTGTCGACATCGAGCTCGTCGCCGTGGGATCGTTCGACCTCTTTCCCACCTTCTACCCCACGCTCGAACCCCTCATCGTGGTGCCGGAGACATCCTTCCTCGGCCGACTCGGCCACGAGGGGGGAACCAGCCCGTGGCCCGACGAGCTGTGGCTGAGCGTCCCCGGCGCTGCGGCAGCGCCTGTCCAGGCAGCGCTCGCCGCCGACTCGACCCTGCTCACCTCGCTGCGCCGCAACGACGCAGAGAGCCAGGCGCTCAACGACCCGCTCCGCGTCGGTCTCCAGGACGAGCTCGGCCTTGGCTTCATCGTCGCGCTCCCCGTGGTCGTCATCGGCTTCGGGCTGCACTTCCTCGCGGCCGCGCGGAGCCGGGTGACACAGTTCGCGATCATGCGTGCCAACGGCGTTCCCGAGGCGACACTGCGCAACTCGCAGCTGGCGGAGCAGGTGGTCGTCCTCCTCACCGGCCTGGCGTCGGGGCTCGCGATCGGGCTGGCGGCGGCGTGGGCCGTGCTCCCCATCTTCAACCTCGGCATCCTTCCCGCTGACGTCACCCCCGCCTCCATCTTCCACGTCGACCTCCCCACGCTGGCAGGCGTGGTTCTCGGCACCGGCGCCCTCGCGCTGGCTGTCGGCCGGGGCGTGGCCGGGGTGGCGTCGCGCGTCGACGTGATGAGCACGGTGAGGTCACTGACGTGAGCTCCCCAATGGTCCTCTGCGAGGGCCTGGTGCACATCTACACCGCCGCCGACCTCGAGGTCGTCGCGCTGCAGGGCCTCGACCTCGAGGTCGCACCGGGTGAGGTGGTCGCCATCGCCGGCCGCAGCGGCAGCGGCAAGACGACCCTGATGAACATCCTCGCCGGCATGGAGAGGCCCACGGCCGGCTCGGTGTGGGTTGACGGGCGCGATCTCAGCCGCCTCGGCCGTGCGGAGCAGGCTCGCTACCGCTCCGAGGTGGTCGGGTACGTGCTCCAGCACGCTATGGGCAACGTCGCGCCCTACCTCAGCGCGCTCGAGAACGTCCAGGCCGCCACCGTCTCCGGTCCGGCGCGCGACCGTGGCCGCCGAGCCGCGAACCTGCTGGCTCGCCTCGGGCTCGGCGACCGGCCTGGGGCGCGGCCGGGGTCGCTGACGGGCCACGAGAACCAGCGATTGGCGCTGGCCACCGCGCTCGCCAATCGCCCCCGCCTTCTTCTCGCCGACGAGCCCACCGCCGAGCTCGACACCGCGGGCGCGACACAGTTGATGAGCGACCTCACCGCCATCCTTCGCGAGGAGGGGACCGGGGCGGTCATCGTGACCCACGACCCGCAGGTGGAATCCGTGGTCGACCGCGTCGTGATGATCCGCGACGGACGCACCAGCAGCGAGCGCCGCTGGGTGGAGAGGGAGGGCGAGCTGATTCACGACGAGCTGGCCATCATGGATCGCGCCGGCCGCATCCAGCTTCCCCGCGCCTATGTGGAGCGCCTCGGCCTCGGTGGCCGGGTTCGCGTCCACCTCGACGACGACCGCATCTCCATCCTCCCCGTCGAGACCGACCAGGATGAGTGACGTCATCGTCGCCGCCGGCCTGTTGCGCGAGTTCGGCAGCGGCGCGCAGCGCACCCGTGCCGTCGACGGCGTCGACCTCAGCGTCGCCGAGGCGGAGCTGCTCATGGTGCTGGGCCGTTCCGGGGCCGGCAAGACGACACTGCTCAGCATGGTCGGTGGGCTCGACCGTCCCGACGCCGGCACCGTCACCGTGGCCGGTCAGCGGGTCGAGGCGCTGCAAGGACGCGATCGTGATCGCTTCCTGCAGGTGTCGGTGGGCTGGGTGTTCCAGACATCCGGCCTCGTGCCCCTGCTCACCGCCGTGGAGAACGTGGAGCTGTCGCTGCACCTCGCCGGCCTGACCGGGACCGCGGCGCGGGAGCGGGCGGTCGAGGCGCTGGCGCTGGTGGGGTTGGATGGGCGCCGCGCCCACACCGCGGCGGAACTGTCCGGCGGCGAACAGCAGCGCGTCGCTGTGGCGCGGGCCATCGCCAAGCGGCCCATCGCGGTCATCGCCGATGAGCCGACCGCCCAGCTCGACAGCGAGACCGCCGCCGGTATCATGGAATTGCTGCGCGAGGTCGCAGCGGCAGGGACGGCCGTGCTGATGGCGACACACGACCGGGTCGCGGTGGAGTACGCCGACCGCGTTGTGAACATGGAGGACGGCCGGCTCGCCGCCACGTCCACCACCTAGAGCGGGGAATCGTGCACGGGGAACACACGGTCGTCGTCCACCGCCCCGCCGAGGTCGTCTTCGACCACATCGCCGATGGGTCCCGCAACAGTGGCTGGCGTCCGTGGGTGATCGAGGTGGGCCGGAGCAGCGGCGATGGCGGTGAGGGAAGCGTCTGGCGCCAGCTGGTGCACGGACCGGCCGGCAAGGTCGCCGAGGCCGACTACGTGGTCACCGCGTGGCGGCGTCCGGAGTTCTACGCGTACACGGTCACCGCGGGGCCCGTCCGCGGCACCGGCGAATACACGCTCGCCGAGGCCGCACCCGCCCGCACCACCGTGACCCTGGCGGTGACGCTGTCGCCGCGCGGCGCCATGCGCCTGCTCACCGGCTTCGTCCTCCGCCAGATGGTCGAGGAGCTGGACAGCCTGGAGCGCCTGTGTGCAGTGCTGGCGCCGCCGGCCGAAGCCTCGCGGTGACCCGGCTGGGCCGGGTGCGCCAGCGTCCTGTTCAGCGTCGCCCAGAGCACGGTGTTCGCCGCCATCGTCGAGCCGCCCGCCTACGTCGACGCCAACTCCCTGATCCACGGCAGCCGAGGGCTGTCATTCGTCGGCGGCCAGAGCCTGGGCGGCATTCTCGTCCAGGTGGCCACGGCTCCCGGAGCGATCCTCACCGCGACCGTCCCTGACGTGTTGCGAGCCCGAGTCTCCGGCGCCTGCAGCACGATCAACTACGGGCTGCGGCCTGCGGGGGCGATCGCCGGCGGCACCCTGGGGGCCACGCNNCGGCGCTCAGCCGGAGACGTCAGGCACGAAATCCGTGCCCACCATCTCGTAGAGGACGTGGTCCTGCCATGAGCCGGCCACGTAGAGGAAGCGGTCGAGCACGCCGACCCTGGTGAACCCTGCCTTTTCCAGCACCCGCTGGGAACCGAGGTTGCTCGGCATCGCCCCGGCGTCGAGGCGGTGCAGCCCGAGGTCGTCGAAAGCGCGCGCCACCACCAGGCGCAGCGCCGCCGTGGCCACGCCGCGCCCGCGGAACGCGGCGTCGACCATGTAGCCGACATTGGCGGTCTGCACCGGGCCACGCTGGATGGCGTGCAGTGAGATGTCGCCGGCGAGCACGCCGTCGACGCGGATGGTCCAGTAGGCGCGGCTGCCCAGTGCCGACTGCGCGAGGATTTCGGTGATCCGCTGCGCCTGGCCCGCGACGGTGAATGTCGCCTCCGTCTGCGCCGGGCTGACGCGCTCGATGTCGGCGCGGTTGCGGGCACTCATGGCGGCAACCTCGGTGGCATCCGACCCGCGCAGTTNNCGTCGCCGCCGCGGTGGAACGTCGCGCCGGCGGTGCGGGGGTGCAGGATTAGGCGGATGAGCACAGCCACCCTCCGCCTGCTGCCGCCGGGCGTCCCTGATCGACGTGGCTGAGCCGGGCCGCGTCCGCGTCGTGGTCACGGCCATGGGGGCGGTCACGCCGCTTGGCCTCGACGTGGCGTCGACGTGGAGCGCGATGCGTTCGGGGCTGAGCGGCGTCGGCCCGATCACCCTTTTCGACGCCGCCGCCCTGCCCGTCCGTATCGCCGCGGAGGTGCGCGGGTTCGACGCGACAGCGACGCTGGGGGCCAAGGTCGCCCGGCGCAACAGCCGCAACAGCCAGCTGGCGATCGTGGCGGCTCGCGAGGCGGTGGCGGACAGCGGGCTCGACCTTGCGTCGATCGGCACCGAGGTTGGGGTCTGCATCGGTTCGGGGGTGGGCGGCCTCGAGGTGGTGGAGATGGCCACGCGCACCCTTGACGGCTACGGCGCCCGCCGCGTCTCCCCGTTCGCGGCCGCCACGTCGCTCATCGACATGGCGGCCGCGTCGGTGGCCATGGACATCGGCGCTCGTGGCCCAAACCAGGCCGTGGTCTCGGCGTGCGCGACCGGGGCCGATGCGGTGGGCGAGGCGGCTGAGTGGATCCGCCGCGGTGACGCGGTGGCGGTCATTGCCGGAGGCACCGAGGCCGCCATCACGGCAACCGGCATCACCATGTTCGCGGCGGCGCGCGCCCTGTCCACGCGCAACGACGACCCCGAGCACGCATCACGGCCGTTCGACCGCGACCGCGACGGCTTCGTCTCCGCGGAGGGTTGTGCCCTGCTCGTGCTCGAGGAGCGTGAGCATGCGCTGGCCCGCGGCGCCGCCATCCACGGCGAGGTGATCGGCTACGCCGCTACTTCCGACGCCTACCACATGACCGCGCCTGATCCAAGTGGCGACGGCGCCATCCGCTGCATCCGCCTGGCCCTGAGGCGCGCCGGTATCGAGCCGGGCGACGTCGGCTACATCAACGCGCACGGCACCGGGACGGGGCTCAATGACGCGGCCGAGACGCGGGCCTTCAAGGCCGTGTTCGGGGACGGCGCGTACACGACGCCGATCTCGTCGACCAAATCGATGACCGGGCACATGCTCGGCGCCGCTGGCGCCATCGAGGCGATCGCCTGCCTGCTCGCCATGCGCGACCAGTTCCTCCCGCCCACCATCAACCTCGAGAACCCCGACCCGGAGTGCGACCTTGATTACGTGCCCCTGGTGGGACGCGCCGCATCGCCGACGGTGTCGATGTCGACGTCCTTCGGATTTGGGGGCCACAATGCCTGCCTCGTGTTGACGACAGGGCAGGACACGTGAGCGGCGCCTGCCGCGGTGTGACTGGCCTCCCCGCGCTACTGGCCCTGGCCCGCCGCCGGTGAGTCGCCGCCAAGCCCCTCACCCTCGGGCGACAGCAGGGCGGGAAAGGCGTGCCCCTGGAGGTCGACCAAGGGCTGCACCAGGTCCACGGGGAGGGGCACCACCACCACCGTGGAACCGCCGCTGCGCGCGTCGCTGAGCGCCTGAAGAAAGCGGGCCTGAACGTCGCGGGGCTGCGCTGCGAGGATCTTGGCCACCGCCTCCAACTGCCGCCCGTCGGCGTTGGGCTCAGAGGGGGCGCTCGCGGTCGTCTGGCCGCCGCGCAGCTCGGCCTGACGAGCCATGGCGCGCTGCATGGCGTCAGGGAGCACAACGTCCCTGAGGTCCACCGACGTCACCCGGATCCCCCAAGGCTCCGCGCGGGCATCGACAAACTGAGCCAGGGCCTCGCGCATCGCCTCCTGGTCGAGGAGCAGCTCGCGCAGTGCGGTGGCGGCGACGACGTCACGCAGCGCGGCCTGGACGAGCTGCACGGTGGCCTGCCGGTAGTCGACCACGCGGGTGACGGCGAGGAGGGGGTTGAGCACCTGGAGGGTCACCGTGGCGCCGACCACCACGGGCACCCCGTCGTGGGTGATCACCTCGTGGGCGGGGACGTCGAGAGGCGCACTGCGCAGGTCGACGCGCGTGAGTCGGTCGATGCCGAGCGGGAGGATGTAGCGGAGGCCTGGGTCGAGCGTCGGGCCGTGCCGTCCCAGGCGCAGGATCACGCCTCGCTGGTACTCCCTGACGACGCGGAGACCGCTGAGAAGCACGGCGACCAGTGCGCAGCTGCCCCCGACGATTGCCGCGATGATTCCCGGCTCCACGCCCCCCTCCCACGACTCGCGTCATTGTAACGTTCGCCGTGTTCGTTTGCACTGACCGACGCGATTGCACCATCCGATCCATCGCCACCGCAGTGCTGAGCGGCCAGCCACGGGTGGCGGTGCTTAGCGGAGGGAGTAGGTTGCGGGGCGGTCGGCCGACACGGTGACGCGCGACCCTGCCCGTTCGAGGAGACGGCGGACCTGCTGGCCGGTGGCCTCGGGGCCGTCGAGCCGCTGACGGATCGCCGCGATGGCGAGAGGCCGGTCGCTGGAACGAAGCACCCCGAAGACGCGCTCCTCGAGGTTCGACGCGCCGGCCGCGCCGCCCCTGAGCTCCTTGTGCGCCCCGTTGCGGCTGGCGCGGGCCACGCCGCCGGGGCGACCGGCGCCGACGGTGTCGGCACTGGACAGCTCATCGACGACCACCGCAGCAGTGCTCGGCGCCGGGGTCGCGGCACCGAGTGCCGGGGGCGCGGGCATCGAGATGGTGGTGCGCCCGCCGCCCTCTCCGCGAAGACGCGCCATCAGTGCGGGAAGGTCGTCGAGGACCTGGCGGACGAAGGCGGGGTTGCCGCTGACCTCGATCTCCCGGTCGCCGTCGCGGAGGCGCACGACATGCTCCGGTGGCGCCATGTCTCCGCCCCGCGTGGGCGGCCGGATGAAGGGGCGCTGCGGCGGGAAGCCAGGGCGGTCCATGTGCGGCCGGTCGCCGCGATCAGCGCCGGGACCCGCCGGCCGGTCGTTGCGGTTGCGGTCGTACGGTGCGCCCTGGAACGGACGTCGATCGTCCGGGCTCACCGATTCAACTCTTGGCGCCTTCGCCCTTGGTCGGCGCCGAGCCCGACACGACGCCGTTGGAACCACCGGCCGCTTCAGCGGTGTCCTCGGTCTCCGCTTGCGGGGCCTGCTCATCGTGCGCTCCGGCATCCTGGTGGGACGAGGGGAGCGTGATCGATTCCGGGATGTCGTCCTCGAACTGAGGAGGAGCACCGAACAGGCGGTCCGCCAACTTGGAGCGCAGCGGCGACTTGACCAGCGCCACGATCGCGCCGGTGATCGCGCTGAAAACGACGAGGCGGCGAAGGCGGTGGCGGCGCTTCGGCCGCACCGCGACCGCAAGTGCCTCGGAAGCGTCCGCGAGGCGGTGCCGGGCGGCGACGACGGCCGGCCCGACGCGCTCCTCGCCGGTATCGGCGAGACGCTCGGCCGTGTCAGCGAGAACGACGGCGGCACGCTCTGCAGCGTGGCTCAGAGTACCGGCCGATTTCTCCGCGGCGGAGCGAAGCACCGGGGTCGCGACGCGCTGAGCGTTCTGCGCGGCGGCGACGGCGCGCTCGGCGAGATCCGACGCGGCGTCTCCGACCACTTCGGCCGCGCGCATACCGGCGCTGGGGAACTCACGTTCGAGCAGCGCCGTCTTCGACTTGCGTCCCAACATCACGAACGTCCTCCGTTTGCCCTCCGGTCGATTGTGCACGTCGATCATACGTGGGGGGGGCGATCGGGGCATCAACGCCCACGTATGGGTGGCCGGCTCAGGCCGCCTCGGCGTGGGCGACCGCAGTCAGGGAGAGCCCGGTGTCAAGAGGGGCGTCAAGGAACCAGCGGATGCGTGACGCCACCACAGGGTCGACCACCTTCACGAGCTGTTCCTCATCGGCCCCATAGACCGCCGCCAGGGACGGAAACGCCCGTGCCAGCCGCTGCGCGGACGCGGGATCGATCCCCGAGACCGTCATCAGGTGCTGCCACCGGCGGGTGGTGAGCTCGTTGGGAGCGGCCGCGTCCCCCAGGGGCAGGAGCAGTTCCCTCGGATTCGCGCTCATGGCTCAAGTATAGCGAACGGATGTTCGTAGCGCAAGGACGGCTGGCGCGCCACTCCCTAGCGATTCGCGCCGACCTCGCCGAGTTGCATGCCCAGGCGGTGGTAGTGGCGGGCGAAATACAGCAGTGGGTTCCCGTCCGAGCATGCCGCGGCGACCACGCGGCCGACGATGATGGCGTGGTCACCATGCTCGGAGATCGACTCCACCTCGCAGTCGAACCAGGCGAGCGCGCCGAGGAGCAGCGGCGCCCCCGTCACGGCAACGGTGGTGGGTGCCTCGTCGACCGACGCCTGCGGAGCGCGTCCGCGTACCGACGCGGTACGTCCGATGTCCTCCTGCTCTGCGGACAGGACGCTGAGCCCGACGTGGCCGCCGGCGCGAACCAGTCCGATCAGCTGGCCGGCGCGGTCGAGGGCGAGTAGGACCAGGGGTGGTTCGATAGACAGCGACGCGAACGCTGTCGCCGTGATCACGTGCTGCACGCCGTTGTGGGCCGCGGCGGCGACGGTGACCCCACTGGCGAACCTGGCTGCGGCGTCGCGGAACGCCATGACATCGACGGAGGGTTGCGGCGTCACCTTCACTGTTCGAGCATAGGCGGCGAGCGCTGCCGACGAGTTCCGGTCAGGCCTGGGCGGCTTCGAGAGCCGCTGCCTGCGGCGCGTCGAAGGTGAGGTCCAGCTGCATCAGGTTGTCGATGAAAACGGTGCGATGCTGCGGGTGCGGACCGTGACTGAGGATGGCTTCGCGGTGCTCGCGCGCACCGTATCCCTTGTTGCTCGCCCAGTTGTAGTGGGGGGCGTGGTCGTGCATCGCGGTCATGATCGCGTCACGGTGCACCTTGGCGACGATCGACGCCGCCGAGATCGCCGGCACGAGGTTGTCTCCCTTGACGAGGCAGTGGACGGTGTGCGACGCGTTGATACGCAGCCTGCCGTCGCAGCAATAGCCGTCGGCCGCGACGAGGTCGACGAGGCGGCGGAAGATCTCCACGTTGGCCCAGCCCAGGCCGCGGCGGTTGATGTCGGCTGCCGAGATCTCGGCCACCACCCAGGCCAGCGCGCGTCGCCGGATCACCTCGCCGACCAACTCCCGCTGTCGGGCGCTGAGCAGCTTGCTGTCACGCAGAAGCGGGTGACGGAAGCGAGGTGGAAGCACAACCGCCGCGGCCACCAGCGGACCGGCATAGGAGCCGCGGCCCACCTCGTCCATGCCGCACAGCCGGAAACTCTTCAGGTCTTCGACCCCGAAGGTGTCGCGCAGGTAGGTGGTGAGACGGAAGCGGGGCATCGCGCGCGCTCAGTCTAGAACGCGGGGTGGTGGTGGCGGAGCCGGGTCAGGCGACGACGCCTCTGCTAGGGTGACCGCAGATGCGACGCAGTGAGGACAGCGGCGATGGCTGAGGTCACGTGGACGGACGTTGCGCCCCGCGACGGCCTGCAGAACATCTCCGCCGCGGTTTCCACAGAGGTCAAGGTCCGGCTCATCGAGGGCCTGCTCGCGGCCGGCGTGCCGCGCGTCGAGGCCACGTCCTTCGTGTCGCCGGCGTGGGTGCCGCAACTGGCCGATGCCGCCGAGGTACTCCGCGACCTCGGCGCGGATTCGCTGCCGCGGGTGCGCGTCCTCATCCCCAACCGGCGCGGCCTCGAGCTTGCCCTCGGCCACGGTGTGCGCAACGTGCTGTACACGATCGGCGCCACCGAATCGTTCAACCGCCGCAACGTCAACCACAGTGTCGCCGAGTCGCTTGACGACCTCGACACCGTCGTGGCCGACGCGCGCGGTGCGGGCTGCACGGTGGACGTCGCCTTGTCGGTGAGCTTCGGGTGCCCATTCGAGGGCGAGGTCGACCCGCAGCGGGTCGTGGATCTGTGCGCCGAGCTTGTGCGTCGTGGCGCTGACGAGGTGGGTATCGCAGACACGATCGGCGTTGCCCACCCCGCGGCGGTGCGTGACCTCTGCGCGCGGGCCGGCGCCGTCGTGCCGGGAGAACAGCTCTCACTGCACGTCCACGACACGCGGGGTCTCGGCGTCGCCAACGTGCTCGTCGCCTACGAGGCCGGCGTGACCCACTTCGACGGCAGCGCCGGCGGGCTCGGCGGCTGCCCATTCGCACCGCGCTCGACGGGCAACGTCTGCAGCGAGGACGCGCTCCAGGCGGTGGCCAGCGCCGGCGCCACGCACGGTTGTGACCTCGTCGCCTACTGCGCCGTCAGCGAGGCTCTCGGCGTCGACCTCGGCATGGAGCTGCCCGGCAAGCTGTATCGCGCCGGGGTCTGGTCGCCAGCGACGATGGCGGCGTCGACGGCGTGACCGACACGGTCCGGCCCGGCGAGCCGGCGGTGCACGACGCCACCGACCTTGCAGCTCGCCTGCAGCGCGCGCGCAGCGGTGGATCGGAGAAGGCAAGGGCCAAGCTCGAGGAGCAGAACAAGCTCATGCCGCGCGAGCGCATCGCCAGGCTGCTCGACCCGGGGAGCGACTTCGTCGAGGACGGCCTGCTGGCCAACAACCTCGCCGCCGACCTGCCCGCCGACGGCGTCATCACAGGCATCGGCACGCTCGGCGGTCGTGCGTGCGCGGTCATGGCCAACGACCCCTCGGTGAAGGCCGGCAGTTGGGGAGCACGCACCGTCGAGAAGATCGTGCGTGTCCTCGAGACGGCTGAGCGTCTGCAGATCCCCATGGTGTACCTGGTGGATTCCGCAGGGGCACGCATCACCGACCAGGTCGCCATGTTCCCGGGCCGGCGCCACGCGGGACGCATCTTTCGCATGCAGGTGCGCCTCTCCGGCCAGGTGCCGCAGGTGTGCGTCCTGTTCGGGCCCTCGGCCGCGGGCGGCGCGTACATTCCCGCGTTCTGCGACACCGTGATCATGGTCGAGGGCAACGCGTCCATGTACCTGGGCTCGCCGCGCATGGCCGAGGTGGTGGTGGGGGAGAAGGTGTCGCTCGAGGAGATGGGTGGCGCGCGCATGCACTGCAGCGTCAGCGGTTGCGGCGACATCCTCGCCGCCACCGAGGACGACGCCATCGCGGCGGCGCGGCGTTACCTCTCGTACATGCCGTCGTCGTGGCACGACACGGTGGCGCCGGCGGAGCCAGCCGCGCCCGTCGAGGAGGCCGCCGCGATCGACTCGATCATCCCGCTGGAGCCGGGGCGTGGCTACGACGTGCAAGAGGTGATCAGGGCGCTTGTCGACGCCGGCTCCTTCTTCGAGATCAAGAGGCTCTTCGCGCGCGAGCTGGTCACCGGCTTCGCACGGCTCGATGGCCGCGCCGTCGGCGTCCTCGCCTCGCAGCCTCGCTTCAAGGGGGGTGTGCTCTTCGTCGACTCGGCCGACAAGGCAGCGCGGTTCATCACCTGCTGCGACGCCTTCAACATCCCGCTGCTCTTCCTCGCCGACGTTCCGGGTTTCATGATCGGCACAGCCGTCGAGCGTCAGGGGATCATCCGCCACGGCGCCAAGATGATCGCCGCACTCAGCCAGGCGGGCGTGCCCAAGGTTTGCGTGGTCATGCGCAAGGCGTACGGCGCCGGGCTCTACGCGATGTGTGGCCCCGCGTTCGACCCCGACTGCACGCTGGCCCTGCCGTCCGCGCAGATCGCCGTGATGGGACCCGAGGCAGCGGTCAACGCGGTGTACTACAACCGCATCCAGCAACTACCGGAGGAGGAGCGCTCGGCCTTCGTGCAGACGCTGCAGGAGGAGTACCGCGCGGACATCGACATCTACCGGCTCGCCGACGAGCTGATCGTCGACGCCGTTGTCGATCCCGCCGAACTGCGTGGCGAGCTGGTGCGCCGCTTCGCGGTGTACTCCACGCGCACACGCGACGACGTCGTCCGTCACCACGGCAACTACCCGACGTAGAGCTACGCGATCCTCAGCTTTCAGCTTGTGCTGGGAACCAGGCTGGCGCGCCAGACGATGCGCTGGCTGTCCACCCAGAAGGGTGTGCAGGTGATCAGTGTCAGGTCATGACCGCTCGTCGGTTGGAGCTGGGTGACCTTGCTGGGGTCGAGCACCCAGCGGCCGGTGATCTTGTAGACGAAGGTGTGGCAGGACTGGTCCTGGACGCTGACGGTGTCTCCGACGACGAGCTGGTCGATGTGCTCATAGTCGGGCTCGCGGTGGAAGGCGATGATGGAGTTGCCCTTGGCGCCCGGGGCCGGCGTGCCTGTGTAATGGACCATCGAGCGATTGTGCAGCGAGTCCCATGTGCCGTCTGTGGCAACACCCGCGTAGTGATCGGCGGTGGGGGCGCTGAAGCTCACCAGGGCGTAGTCGGACGGTGACCCCGAGCCGCAAGCCACGGTGCGAGGCGCCGCTGTGCTGGTCGCCGGAGCACCGGCGAGGGCGTTGGAGCCTCCCTTCTGCCACGAACTGAGTGCGCTCTGGTCCGCCTGGCCGCGTTGCCAGACGCCCAGGAGTGGCACCGCCAACAGGCCGATGCCGGCGAGGATGGCGATCAGCCCGAGTGCGATCAGGGCGCGCCTCCCCGGACCGCGTTTGACGCGTACGGGATGTAGAGCGGGAATGTGCATCGTGTCGAGAATACGTGCAGAGGCGGCGACGACAGCCGTCGTGACCTCCTCGCTACGCTCCTGACGGGCTGGTGGCGTCCCTCAGCGGCGGCGCGGGTTGCGCGGCCGCTTGCGCCCGTAGGCGACGCCCTCCGCCACCGCGTCGAACGCGGCAACGGGTGCATTGCTGGCGAGCTGGATGCCATCGCCCTGCACGAACACCTTGCGGGTGCCGACGTCGATCAGGTAGGACACCAGGCGGCTACCGGACGCGTCGGGGAGGACCGACACGTCGGCGACCGTCCCCGTACGGCGGCTGCCGCCGTACGGGAAGGTCACTCTGCTGCCGATCGCGATGGCGCCGTCCGGCGCGGCATCGCTCAACGGCCGGTTGGCCGGAAGCAGTCGCTGCAGTAGACGGGCTTGTCACCTCGTGGCTGGAAGGGGACGCGCGCGATGCCGCCGCAGCCGGCGCAGGTCACCTCGTACATCTGGCGCGGTCCACTGGAGCGGGCACCGTACCCGCCGCCTCCGCCGCCGCCACCACCGTAGCCGCCTCCGCCGCCGGACCCACCGGCTGCGGCCCGCCTCGCGGCGCGACAGCTCGGGCAGCGGGAAGGGGGATTGGTCAGACCGCGGGAAGCGAAGAACTCCTGTTCCCCCTCGGTCCAAATGAAGTCGACGCCGCACTCGCGGCAACGCAGGGTCTGGTCTACCGGCACGCGCCAAGGTCCTCCGCCGGGACGTTTGGGCGCCCGGTCATAAGTGATACGTGCAGGTAACAGTACACGGTCACGGGTTCGATGACCACCGCCGCCTCGAACACGTTTCGATCTCAGGAAGCCGTGCGCTGATACCATCGCGCCGATCCCGGACAGGAGCGGGCGCTGGCGCATTGGGCGCCGGGGTGGCCACCGGTGGGGTCGAAGGAGACCTATGACTCACAGCCGCCGGCGTCTCTTCACCTCCGAGTCTGTGACCGAGGGTCATCCTGACAAGATCGCTGACCAGGTCAGTGATGCCGTCCTCGACGCGGTCCTGGAGAAGGACCCGCTGGGGCGTGTGGCCTGTGAGACCGCCGTGACCACGGGCACCGCCCTGGTCTTCGGTGAGATCTCCACCGACGCGTATGTCGACATCGCCGGGATCGTGCGCCGCACCATCAAGGACATCGGGTACGTCCGCGCCAAGTACGGGTTCGACTACGAGACGTGCGGCGTGCTCGTCTGCATCGACGAGCAGTCACCGGACATCGCCCGGGGCGTCAACACCGGCGGCGCCGGTGACCAGGGGATGATGTTCGGCTTCGCGTGCGACGAGACCCCCGAGCTGATGCCCGCGCCCATCCAGCTGGCTCACCGCCTCGCCCGTCGTCTCAGCGAGAAGCGCCGCGACGGCACCCTGCGCTGGGCACGCCCCGATGGCAAGACCCAGGTCACCGTCGAGTACGACGAGCTGGGACGTCCGCGCCGTGTCGACAACGTGCTGGTGAGCATCCAGCACTCCGAGGACGCCTCCCATGAGCAGATCTACGAGGAGGTCCAGCGCCACGTCGTCAATGAGGTGATCCCGGCCGAGTGGATGGACGACGCCACCATTCGCCACGTCAACCCGACCGGCCGCTTTGTCATCGGCGGCCCCCAGGGCGACGCCGGCCTCACCGGCCGCAAGATCATTGTCGACACCTACGGCGGCTACGCGCGCCACGGCGGCGGCGCCTTCAGTGGCAAGGACCCGACCAAGGTCGATCGCAGTGCTGCCTACGGGGCACGGTGGGTGGCCAAGAACATCGTCGCCGCGGGGATGGCCAGCAAGTGCGAGATCCAGGTGGCCTACGCCATCGGTGTCGTCAAGCCGGTGTCCACGCTGGTGGAGACGTTCGGCACCGAGACAGTTCCCATCGAGCGCATCGAGGAGCTCGTCGCCAAGCATTTCGATCTCTCGCCGTTCGGGATCATCTCCGCTCTCGAGTTGCGCCGCCCCATCTACCGCCAGGTCGCGGCTTTCGGTCACTTCGGACGAAGTGACCTCGACCTCCCCTGGGAGCGCACCGACCGCGCCCTCGAACTCGCCGAGGACGCCGGCACGGAGCCGATGCTCGCCGTCGCCGCGGCCGGTTGACCCCACCACTGCCACTCCTCGGGCATCATCGCGGCCGTGGCATTCCACATCCTGGTCCTCGCCGGAGGCTTCGGCACACGTCTGTGGCCGCTCAGCCGCGAGTTGATGCCCAAACACCTCCTTCCTCTCGGGCCCGACGGCCAGGCGCTGCTCCGTGCCACCGTCGACCGAGTCGCGCCGCTGGGGGGCGCCATCCACGTGGTCACGGTGAGCGCGCAGGTGGCGGCGTGCGCCGCCGCCCTTGAGGGCAGCGCCGCCGGCGACGTCTCGGCGATCCCCGAGCCGCGCCCTCGCGGCACCGGTCCGGCGCTCGGCCTGGCGGTGCACCAGGTCGCGCGCGATGATCCTGACGCGCTCATCGTGTCGGTGCATGCCGACCATCACGTCACGGACACCGAGGCGTACCGCGTGGCCATCCTTGCCGCTGCCGGGTGGGCGCAGAGCACGGGAGGTCTCGCCACCGTCGGGCTGATCCCCACCTTCCCGGCCACCGGGCTGGGCTACATCGAGGTGGGGGAGGCGCAGCAGCCGGACGGATGGGCACCCCCGGCCGGGGTGGTCGCGGACGCGGTCCTCCTCACGGCCGCCGCCGCGCTCCCCGCCGCGCATGCGGCCGCCTTCGTGGAGAAGCCGCCACTCGACCGGGCCACGGCGTTCGTGGCGGACGGGAGCCACCTCTGGAACCTGGGGCTGTTCGCGTGGACCGCCCGCGGCTTCCTGGAGGAGCTGGCCGCCGTGGAGCCCGCCCTCGACGCGGCGCTTCGCTACGTCGTCGAAGAACGCGCCGCCGGTCGCGAGGAGCGCGCCGCCGAGGTCTACGCGGCGCTGCCCTCGCGGGCGATCGAGCCGCTGCTCCTGGAGCGCAGCTCCCGCCTGACCGTGGTACGAGCAGCGTTCGCGTGGTCCGACCTCGGGTCGTGGTCGGACCTCATGGCCGCCCGGGCCGGCCGCGCCGACGCTGACGGCAACGTCTCAGATGGCCAGGCAGTGCTCATCGACACCCACGACTGCCTCGTCGAGTCCCACGGGGGCCGCACCGTGGTGCTGATGGGAGTCGACGGGCTCGTTGTGGTGGACTCCGGCGACAGCGTCATGGTCATGCCGGCGACGGCGTCGCAGGATGTCAGGAAGGTCGTCGAGCGGCTCCGGGCGCAGGGACGGGATCACCTTCTCTAGAGGTCTCCCTCAGCCGTCTCGCATCGGGCAGAATGCCCGCTGTGGATGAGATTCTCTTTGGTACCGACGGCTGGCGAGCGATCGTCGGCGACGACTTCACCTACGCCAATGTCCGGGCCGTGGCGCAGGGGGCGGCCACCTACCTCGAGGGCGAGACACGCCCCGTCGTGGTCGGCCACGACGCCCGCTACTGCGCGGAGCTGTTCGCCCGCGAGGTCGCCCGCGTCCTCGCCGCCAACGGCCGCACGGTCATCCTCCTCGACCGCGTCGTGCCCACCCCGGCGGTGTCCTGGACAGTGGTGGACAGGAAGGCTGCCGGGGGGATCATGGTCACCGCCAGCCACAACCCCATGGAGTTCAATGGGCTCAAATACAAGCCCGACTTCGGCGGTTCGGCCTCGCCTGAGGTGGTCGCCGAGCTGGAGAAGAACACGGCTCGCGCGCTCGCGCACGGCGTCATCGCCATGTCGTTCGACGACGCCCTGTCGTCGGGGAGGGTCGAGCTGTTCGACCCGCTGCCTTCGTATACAACGCAGCTGGGCCGCATGGTCGACCTCGCGCGCCTGCGCGGCGCCGGGTTGAAGGTGGTCCATGAGGCCATGTACGGGGCGGGCGCGGGCCTGATCGCTCACGTGCTCGGCGGCGGGAGCACGACGGTCACCGAGCTCCATTGTGATCGCAATCCCGGCTTCGGCGGTATGCACCCGGAGCCCATCGACCGCTACATGCCGGAGGCGATGTCGCTGATGGCCGGGGGTGGCCACGACATGGCCATCGCCAACGACGGCGACGCCGACCGCGTCGGCATCATCGACGAGAAGGGCCGCTACGTGAACCAGTTGGAGGTGATGGCGCTCTTCAGCATGTACCTGCTCGAGAAGCGCGGTCTGCGCGGCGACATCGTGCGCTCGCTGACCACGACCAACATGGTCGACGCGCTCGGCGAGCGCTTCGGCGTGACCGTCCACGAGCTCCCTGTGGGCTTCAAGTACATCGGCGCCACCATGCGTGAGACCGATGCCATCCTCGGTGGCGAGGAGTCCGGCGGATTCGCCTTCCGCGGGCACATCCCGGAGCGCGACGGCGTCCTCGCCGGGCTCATGGTTGCCGACATGATCGTCGAGTACGGGCAGCCCCTCTCGCAGATCGTCGAGCGGCTCTTCTCCCTGGTCGGGCCGCACGCGTACAAGCGCCACGACATCCGCTTCGAGCGCGAGGGCTACCCGCAGCGCAAGGCGGCCGTCTACGAGCGCATGGAAAAGGACACGCCGCGGGAGCTCGCCGGCGAGCCGGTGGTGCGCACCCGCACAGACGACGGCTTCAAGTTCTACCTCGGCGACGGCTCATGGGCGCTGATGCGGATGAGCGGAACGGAGCCCCTGATGCGCGTCTACAGCGAGGCGGCGACGCCGGCGCGGGTGGACGAGCTGATCAGCGCGCTCGAGAGCCACGTCGGTGTCGAGGCCACGTGACCAGCACGAATGCAGTGGATGAGTGAGCCTGGCGGCGCCGACGAGGTCCGTGGGGCACCGGGAGAACGCGTCGACAAGCCCTGGGGTCACGAGCTGCGCTGGGCGGTCACTGACCGGTACATCGGCAAGCTCATCCACGTCAAGAAGGGCCACCAGCTCAGCCTGCAGTACCACGTGCAGAAGGACGAGACGATCTTCATCGTCTCGGGCCTCCTCGACCTGGTCCTCGAGGACGCCGCCGGCGAGCTGAACGTGCACCGCATGACACCGGGCATGACCGCCCGCGTCCGACCGGGACGCCGTCATCGTTTCATCGGTGTCGAGGACACCGACCTCTTCGAGGTCTCCTCTCCCGAGGTCGACGACGTGGTGCGGCTGGAGGACAGCTACGGACGTGCGGGCAGCAGCACCGCGTGACGCGGGGCTGACCCCGGGCTCGCCGGGTGGGGAGAGAGAGCGCCGTGGATGACCGGCCGCCCCGTCGCGGCCGCGGCAACGCCTTCTATGCCGAGAGCGCGCGGGCGGCCCTGGGCATCGGCACCGAGGTGCACACGCTCGCCGACGTTCCGCTGCCGCTGGTGCACACTGCCCTCGGCATCGCGGTCTGCGCGGTGGTCGCTGCCCTCCGCCCCCAGGTGCTCGGGGTGCGAAGCAGCGTCATCGCGTGTGGCTCGCTCGCCATCGCCATGGCGCTGACGCTCACCGCCTACGACAGGCTCGTCTACGGGCGCGACGTGCGTCACGCGGCGGCGGCCACGGCTCTCCCGGTGGCAGCCATCGCGGCGTTCGTGGTGGTGCTGGGCGGGACGGGCGACCTCGTCGTGCGCGTGCCGGCCGCGATCATCGCGGCGCTGACGATCGGCGGCATCCCTCACCTCGGTGGCCTGCGGGCGGCCGGTCGCGAGGGGACTGCCGCGCGCCTGCTCCGCGACGGCGCCGGCGTCGTGGTTCTCGCCCCGCTGCTCCTGGCCGCGTTCGACGGGCCGCTGCCGGTCGGAGCCGCGGCCGGGCTGTGCGGGGCGGGCGTGCTGCTGGTCTCCGCCGACGCGCTGCTCACCGAGGCGCTCCAGGGGCGGGTCGCCGCGGCCGGGGCGTTGGTCATCGCCGCGATCATGTCCGGCCTCGTCTTCGTCCTCCCCGCAGCGCACCGCGACACCGTGCGCGCGGCGCTGGTGCTGGTGATCTGGTATGGCCTGCGCGGGATCGTCGCCGAGCTCCTCAGCCGGGGGAGGCGGAGGTCGCTGCTCCTCGAGTACGGCTCGTTCGTGGTGGGCGCGGCCGCTGTCATCGCGGTGCGCGTGCTGCGCTCCTGACCGGTCCCGCGAGGGTTGCCCTAGGGTGCCGCCGGCGAGGCGGTGCCGTCGCGAACGCGCCGGCCGGTGTAGAGGGCCAGGTCGGCGCGTGCCACGAGCACCTCGCCGTCATCGTCGGGCTCAAGTTCGGCCACACCGACGCTGATCGACCCGTGGGCGCCGACGAGGACGTTCTCACGAAGGGCTGCGGCGGTGCGCTCCGCCTCGGCCGCGTCGCTGTTGGTGAGCACGCAGACGAACTCGTCGCCTCCGTAGCGGATGACGAGGTCGTAGGAGCGCAGGCGTTCGCGGATGGCCTTGACCGTGGCCCGCAGCCTCTCGTCGCCGGCGGCGTGTCCGTTGCGGTCGTTGACTGCCTTGAGGCCGTCGAGGTCGATGAAGATCGCCACCAGGCCCTTGCCGGGCGAGCGGCGGTTGCGGTCGATCTCCCGTTGCAGGGCGGCCATGCCCGAGCCGCGACGCATCGCGCCCGTCAACTCGTCCACCGTCGCCTGGTCGGCGAGGCGGGCGCACTGGTCGATGAGGGCGCGCAGACGGTCCACAGCGCGGCTGACGTCCGTGTCGTCCATCTGTGTGAGCGAGGCCGGCGGTATGCCGAGCACAGCGGCAAGAACCTGTCGTGAGCGCGGCCGCGGCACATCCCCGTGACCGATCAATTCAGCGGAGACCTCGCCGATGTCCGGGAGGGCGGCTGTCAGGGCTTCGCGACTGCGCCTGTGCGTCTCCGCGGACGGGTCGGCCCGGTCGGCGGCCTGCGTCTCCACGATCTCGTCCTGGCGCGGCACCCGGTCACCCCTCAGTGGCTCTCACTCGCCTCACTCGTTTCAATGGTGACACGACGAAGGGGTGTGTGCGGTGCGTCGCCTACATACCGAGGTAGGCGCGCTGCACGTCAGGCGAGTGGAGGAGCTCCTGCGAGGGCCCCTGGGTGGCCACCTCGCCTGTCTCGAGCACGTAGCCGCGGCGCGCGGTGTTGAGCGCAAGGAGCGCGTTCTGCTCGATGAGCAGGACGGTGGTGCCTCCCTGGTTGATCTCGCGGATGACCTCGAAGACAGAGTCGACGACGATCGGCGCGAGACCGAGCGAGGGCTCGTCGAGGAGAAGGAGGGTGGGCCGCGCCATCAGCGCCCGACCGATGGCGACCATCTGCTGCTCGCCTCCGGAGAGGCTGCCGGCGAGCTGGCTGGAACGCTCCTTGACGCGCGGGAAGAGGGCGAAGACACGTTCGAAGTCGTCACGGATGCCGGCGCGGTCCTTGCGCGAGTAGGCGCCCATGTCGAGGTTCTCACGCACCGTCATGCGGCTGAAGAGGCGGCGACCCTCGGGCGCGTGGCCGACGCCCAGCCTCGCGATGGCCTCGGCGCCCATCCCCTGGATCGGCTGGCCGCGGAGCAGGACCTCGCCCTTGGACGGGCGCACCAGGCCGCTGATGGTGCGCAGCGTGGTCGTCTTGCCCGCGCCATTGCTGCCGATGAGCGCGACGATCTCGCCCTCACCGACGGTGAGCGAGACGCCGCGCAATGCCTGCACGCGCCCGTACGAGACATCGACGTCGCGCAGCTCGAGAACCGGCACCCCACTCGGGGCCGGCGCCTGCCGCGGGACGGCGGCGGTGTCGGTCACGCGTCGACCATCCGCTCGGCGGCGCCCTGCCCGAGGTATGCCTCGATGACCTGCGGGTTGCTGCGCACCTCCGCGGGCTTGCCCTCGGTGATCTTGACGCCGTGGTCGAGAACCACGATGCGGTCGCTGATCTCCATGACCACACGCATGTCGTGCTCGATCAGGAAGATGGTCAGGCCCTCGTCGCGGAGGCGCGAGATGAGTGCCATCAACTCCTTCTTCTCCTGGGGATTGAGGCCGGCCGCCGGCTCGTCGAGCAGCAGCACGCGCGGCTGCGTGGCCAGAGCTCGGGCGATCTCGAGGCGGCGCTGCAGGCCGTAGGGAAGCTCGCGCGCGTAGGAGCCGGCGTAGCGCGTGAGCCCAAGCTGCTCGAGCAGGTCCCGCGCCCGCGCCTCGACGCGCTTCTCGTCCGCGCGGGCTCGCGGCGACTTGACCACGCTGTCCCAGACACGTGCCGACATCCACCAGTGGGCGCCGACCATGACGTTGTCGAGCGCCGTCATGAACGAGAACAGGCGGATGTTCTGGAAGGTACGCGCGATCCCCAGTCGTGTGATCCGGTGCGGGGGCTGGCCGGTGATGATGTGACCGTCGAAGCGCACCGCGCCGCTGGTCATCGGGTAGAGGCCGGTGACGCAGTTGAACGCTGTCGTCTTGCCCGCGCCGTTGGGTCCGATCATCGACACGATCTCGCGGGTGTCGATCACGAAGGACACGTCGTTGACAGCCATCAGTCCACCGAAGCGCTTGACCATCGACTCGACTTCGATGAGCGCCATCAGGCGATTCCCTGCACCGCGGCCAGCGATTCCTCCTCGCCTCCCGACGTCAGCTCGATCTGGCGCGCGCGACTTGGGATCAGTCCGCCAGGCCGTAACAGCATCATGAGGATGAGCGCAACCCCGTAGATCATGTACGTGTACTGGCTGTAGTCGATGTTCCCGAGGCTGGGCACATTGATCGTCTGACCCAACGTCGCCGACCACTCGTTGAGGTACTGCAGCATCCAGAAGATCACGAAGGTCAGCACGAAGCTGCCCACGATGACGCCCGTGATGTTGCCGATTCCGCCCAGCACGATGATGCTGAGGATCGACACTGACACCGAGAAGCTAAAGTCGTCCGGGGAGACGATGGTGACGATGGAACCGTAGAAGGCACCTGCCAGGCCGCTCACGGATGCCCCGATGGCGAAGGCCAGCAGCTTGGTCGACGTGGTGTTGATGCCCGTGGCCGCCGCGGCCACCTCGTCCTCGCGCAATGCCACCCACGCGCGCCCAACGCGCGAGTGCTCGAGGTTGCGTAAGAGCACGATCACGACGATCACCACCAGTAACACCGACCAGTAATACCACTCCTTGTTGATGCCGAAATTGATGGTGGCAAAGGGAAGATGGACGATCGGCTGGTCGATCGACGAGATCCCGTCGGGGCCTCCGGTGAGCTTGCCGATGTTGTTGGTTGCTAGGTCGGGGATGATCTCGCCGAAGCCGAGCGTGACGATGGCCAGATAGTCGCCGCGCAGGCGCAGCGTGGGGGCGCCGAGGACGGCGCCGAACATCGACGCCACCGCGGCGCCGAGGAAGATCAGCACCCAGAGGGGAAGGTGAATCGAGTGCTTCGGTGAGGCCAGTGAGCCACAGGTGTACGCCCCGATCGCGAAGAAGGCGGCGTAGCCGAGGTCGAGCAGTCCCGCGAAACCGACCACCACGTTGAGACCGAGGGCGAGCAGGGTGTAGATGCCGAGCGAGCCCGCCGCCCAGAGGATGAACACCGGTGCCTGATGGAACATCAGCGGGAGCAGGATCCCGACCGGCAGGGCGAGCGCCGCGAATGCCGTGGTCGGCCGCCGGATCACCCATCCGCGCAAGCCGTACGCGGTGGCCGCAAGGATGTACCCGACCATGGTCAGCCACACCGCTGAGTCGGTGATCGTGAAGGCGTCGATGGGCCCGAAGAGCTGCTCTTCCTGGATCACCCTGGTGAGCAGGAAGACGACCACAGTGGAGACCAGGCCGAACACGGCGATCAGCACCCTGACCTGGTCGAGTCGTTCCGGCACCGCCCTCTTGCGGGCGCGGTAGAACAACTCCGCGAACGGCGACAGCACCATCACGAGCATGCCGATGCCGAGCAGGTACACGAGGAAGGTGCCGATGCCGGTCGGCGCCGAGCTGACCACGTCCATCGGGCTGTAGCCGATGCCGCTCGACGTCGGCCTCACGAACCAGGGCAGCAGCCAGCCCATGAAGAGCAGCGTTGCCGAGCCGATGCTGAAGATCCAGAAGGTGCTGGTGCCGGCTCCTCGGGGGCGGCGCGCGGTGGGATCGACCCGCTCTCGGGTCAACAGGCGACCGAGGCCGAGGCTAGGCACGGGTGGTGACGTCCACGCCGAAGAGCCCGGTGGGCCGGAAGGTGAGGATGATCACGAGGATCGCGAAGATCAGCGAGTCGCTCCACTCTCCGCCCGCCAGCTGACCGCCGAACACGTAGATGATCCCGATCACAAAGCCGCCGATTCCGGCTCCGACGATGTTGCCGATGCCGCCGAGGACCGCCGCGGTGAAGGCGATGATGCCCAGCCTGTAGCCCAGGCTCCACTGGATGGAGTGATAGTTGAGGCTGTAGACGATCCCCCCGGCGGCGGCGAGCGCAGACCCGATGAAGAAGGTCGCGGAGATGGTGCGGTTGACGTTGATGCCGCAGAGCAGCGACGCGTTGCGGTCCTGGGCGGTGGCGCGCATGGCCTTGCCGAGCGTGGTGATGCGAACGAACGCCCCCAGCGTGAACATCAACGCGACGGCGGTGGCGAAGACGAAGAGGTCGGTCCACGCAATCGACACCTTGCCGAGGGTCAGCGCCGTGCCTGTGATCCACAGGTCGTTCTTGGTGGGCACGTTGTCCGCGCCGAACTTGACGAGCATGAAGCCCTCGAGCAGGAAGGACACCCCGATGGCAGTGATCAGTGGCGCCAGCCGAGGCGCGTCGCGAAGCCGCCGGTATGCGACGCGCTCGATGGCCATCCCCGTGAAACCGGCTGCGGCCATGGTTGTCACGAAGAGGATGACCAGCGCCACGAGCAGGCCGATGCCGCTTCCCGTGGCCAGGCTGTTGACGAAGCCGCCGAACGAGGTGGCGATGATCAGCGCGTAGAAGCTCGACAGCGCGAACACGTCACCGTGGGCGAAGTTGATCAGCTCGATGATGCCGTAGACCATCGTGTAGCCGATCGCGACCAGCGCGTAGATGGCGCCGAGCACCAGCGCGTTCTTGATCTGCTCGCCCATCAGCGTGAGGCCGCCGGTCGTGTACACGAACAGGATCGAGAGCGCGATCCCGGCGACGAGGATCTGTGGGAAGTACCTCTGCACCAGTGAGTAGAGCTGCCGCAGCACAGTGCTCGTCGCCACCACGGCAGGACTGGAGGCGGCGCCGCGGTGGGAACGTGAGGTCAGCCCCCGCTGATCGACCAGCATGCCATCGGCCGCCGCCGGGCTCTCGTCGCTCACGGTCTCACCCCTCAGGTGGGCCTACGGGAAGAAAAAGAAGGGGAGAGCGCGCCCTGCGCTCTCCCCTTTGATGCACCTCAGGTCAGCCGGCGACCGTCACTTTGCCCGTGGCGTCCGCCGTGAGCAGTTCCTTCGGGGCCCACTTAGTCCCGTTGATCGTGTAGAGGCTGAAGCCGGCGTGGGTGGTGTCACCGTTGGCGTCGAAGGCGACCGTGCCGGTGGCGCCGGAGTAGCTGATCTGGTGCAGCTGGGCGACGACCGCATCGCGGAAGGTCTGCGAATCGCTCGGCGGCTGGTCGTGGTTGGCCACGATGACCGCCTTGATCGCCTGGATGAGGGCGTTCATGGCGTCGAACCCGTACGGCGTGTAGGGGCTCTCGGTGCCGTCCTCGTTGTACGTCGACTTGAAGTCGGTGTAGAACTGGGTGGCGGTTGTCAGCTTGCTGGCGTCGGGAGCGCTGGTCACCTGTGAGCCGAGTGCGTTGCTACCCGCGTCCGAGATGAACTTGTTGTCCTGGCAGCCGTCACCACCCAGCTCCGGGAGGCTGGCGGGCATCTGGCTGCGGAGGATGCCGCAACCATTACCCGAGGTGCCGCCGAAGAAGATGACCTGAGCTCCCTTGGACTGCGCGTCGGCGACCTGGGTGTGGAAGTCCTTGGTGGTCCCGGGCAGGCTGGCGGTGCCCACGATGGTGCCACCATCCGCCGCGAAGTACTTCTGGAAGAAGGTCGAGAGGCCCTTGCCGTAGGTCTCCTGGTCATCGATCGAGTAGGCCTTGGTGAAGTTCAGCTCCTTGGTGGCGACATAGGAGAGGATCTGGCCCTGGGTGATGTCGGTACCGATGACCCGGAAGTACGTCTTCGCACCGGGGTAGAGCGATGTGGTGTTGACGTCGGGGTTGGTGCCGACCTGGGTCAGCCCGGGGTTGGTGTTCGCGGGGCTGATCATCGCGAGGTGGTTCTGGCTGGCGACGGGAATCTCCGCCACGGCGACGCTGGAGTTGAAGGGCCCGACGACGCCCACCACCGACTGGTCGCTGGACAGGGCCGTGAAGTTGGCCGCGCCCTGCGCCGGGTCGTGGCCGTTCTTGAGAACCGTGGCGTCGTCCTTGCTCACGTACTTGAGCGTGCAGCCGCCGAGCACCTTGTTGGCATTGGCCTGGGTGACGGCGAGGTGGGCCGCCTTCTCGACGGGTGGCCCGTCGGTGGCGTCACCGCCGGTCAGTGGAAGGTCGGTGGCGACTGTGATCGAGCCCTGGCAGGAAGCCAGGCTGCTGCCTCCTCCGCCTGAGGACGAAGGGGTGGTGGTCGAGGTGCCGCACGCAGAGAGCGCGGCGATGCCCACCACACCAAGGATTGGCAGCATCCGTTTGGACAGGATCATGTACTTCTCCACGAGAGTTGAAGGATTGGTGAACAATTGGTGTGCTTATCTACACGCCGCAGGGGATCAATGTCAACGCGGCACAGTCCCCGGCGGAGTTGCACCTGCCACGATCGTTTCGGACGGGTCAAACGAAGCAAATACGTGTCGGCGACGATTGCCTGAACGGCAGTCTGCCTGAAATGAAGACGACGAGGGGGAGAGGTGGCAGCAATCGCGGCATCGGTGATCAGCGCGGCGTTCGCCGTTGTCGTGTTCCTCCGCTTCAGGATGTCCGGTCGCCCCGCGTTCGCGGCCTGGACGGTGGGGCTGGCGATCTTCGCCGCGGCCGCCGGGTGCCAGGCGGTGGGCGAGCACTTCGGTTTCAGCGCACCGATCTTCCGCGCGTTCTACCTCCTCGGCGGCGTGCTGGGCGTGATCTGGCTGTCCATGGGCACGCTGTTCCTCCTCGCGCCGCGGCGCCTGGCGGGCCGCGCCACCGCGATCCTCGGGATTGTCACGGTGGTGCTGGCCGTGGACGCCGCGCTCGTGCCCGTGGACACGTCGCGGCTCGACACGGCTGCGGGCGTGCTCGGTGACGCGATCGCGCATGGCTCGCTCCTGCAACTGGGCGCGGTCATCCTCAACATCCTCGGAACCCTGATCCTGGTCGGGGGCTCCGCCTGGTCTGCGTACCGGCTCATTCGCGACCACGGTGGCCTCGACAGGGTGGTCTGCAATGTCCTGCTCACCGCCGGCGCCTTCGTCATCGCGGCCGGCTTCAGCGCCGCCAAGCTCGCCGGCGGCTCGCTTGACACCCTCGGCGTGTACGAGGCGGTGGGCATCGCGGTCATGTTCGCCGGCTTCCTGAGCCTCGGCAGGGTGCGACGGCCGGCGGCGCGCTAGCGGCGCCGCTGTTCCCATCGAACAGGACGACTCGCTACGCTCGTGGCTGACCGCGCCAGGTGACCGCGGACCATCAACGAGGAGGAGCGCGGTGACCGACCTTGCCGTCCGGGGAGCGGACAGTGCGGGCGTCTGGCGAGAGCGAGACGCCGAACTGATCTCGCCCGCCTACTCGCGCTACTCCGACCTCGTGGTCGACCACGCACTCGGCGCGCACCTGCACACGATCGACTCGCGCGACGTGCTCGATTTCGGCTGCGGCATCGGCGTGACCAACCTCGGTCACCTCCATCCCGCCGTCGTCCGGGCGGTGCACGAGCAGGTCGACAGGCTGTGGCACACGTCGGTGACAACCCTGAGCCCCCGCATGATCGACGCCGCCGCAGCGCTGGTGTCGATCACGCCCGAGGGCCTCGACCAGGTCTTCCTCAACAACAGCGGCGCCGAGGCTGTGGAGACGAGCATCAAGCTGGCGCGGCGCGCGACGGCGAGGACGGAGATCATCGCGTTCACCGGCGCCTTCCACGGTCGCACCTACGGGGCGATCACGCTGACCGCCAGCAAGGCCAAGTACCGCGAGGGGATGGGCCCCTTCCTGCCCGGCGTCCACCACGTCCGTTACCCGCACTGTTTCCGCTACTGCGACCACGGGCCGGACGCGCCCTGCCCGATCGCCCGCGGCGACGAGATCGAGCACCTCTTCAAGACGACGGTCGCCGCCGACTCGGTGGCCGCGATCATCGTCGAGCCGCTGCAGGGCGAGGGCGGCTTCGTCGTGCCACCGAAGAACTTTCTACCCCGCCTGCGTGAGATCTGCGACGAGCACGGCATCCTGCTCATCTGCGACGAGGTGCAGAGCGGGTTCGGTCGCACCGGCCGCTTCTTCTGCGTGGAGCACACCGGGGTGCGACCGGACATCATGTGTGTCGCCAAGGCGTTCGGCAACGGCCTGCCCATCGCAGGCGTCATCGCCACGCACCGGGTGATGTCGGCCTTCCACGCGGGTGAGCACGGCACCACCTTCGGCGGCAACGCGGTGGCGTGCGCCGCTGCGGTGGCCGTCATCGAGACGCTTCGCAGCGAGCACCTCCCCGAGCGCGCTGCCGCCCTCGGCACGCGCGTCATCGACCGGCTCAACGGCTGGATGAACGAGTTCCCCGTGGTCGGGGACGTGCGCGGGCTCGGGCTGATGATCGGCATCGAGTTCATGCGTGGCGACAAGCCCGACGCCGACATCGCGCGGCGGGTGCAGCGCCGCTGCCTGGAGCGCGACCTTCTCGTGCTCACCTGCGGCATCGACGACAACGTGATCCGCCTGCTGCCCCCTCTCACCATCGGCGACGACGACCTCGACGCCGGCCTCAGCATCCTCGAGACCGCCGTCCGCGAGGAGGTGGAACGATGACAGCGACCAGCTCGCTTGCCGAGCCCTTCAACCTCATCGCCGGCGAACACCGCCGGGCAGCCAGCGGCCGCACCTTCGAGTCGCGCAACCCGGCCCGCCACGACGAGGTCGTCGGCGTGTTCCCGGAGAGCTCGGCTGCCGACGTCGACGCCGCGGTCGCAGCGGCGCAGCGTGCCCTCCCCGGCTGGCGCTCCACCCCCTGGCCGCGCCGCGGCGAGATCATCCTTGCGGCAGCGACCATCATGGAACAGCGCAAGGAGGAGCTCGCCCAGCTCATGACCCGCGAGATGGGCAAGGTGCTCACCGAGGCGCGCGGCGACGTGCAGGAAGCGATCGACATGGGCAAGTTCATCGCCGGCGAGGGCCGTCGCGCCTTCGGTGAGACGGTGCCCAGCGAGCTGCGCAACAAGTGGGCGATGACCATGCGCCAGCCACTCGGCGTGGTCGGCTGCGTCACCCCCTGGAACTTCCCCATCGCGATCCCGTCCTGGAAGATCTTCCCGGCGGTGATGGCGGGCAACACCGTGGTCTTCAAGCCGGCCGAGGACACCCCACTCTGTGCGCTCCGCTTCGTGGAGATCCTCGAGGAGGCCGGCCTTCCAGGCGGTGTCATCAACGTCGTCTTCGGCGCCGAGGAGGCGGGCGACGCGGTCGTGCGTCACCCCGGCACCGCGGCGATCTTCTTCACAGGCAGCGCCGACACGGGCCGTCTGATCGCGGCCACCTGCGGCTCCATGCTCAAGAAGGTGTCACTGGAGCTTGGCGGCAAGAACGGCATCGTGGTGCTGAGCGACGCCGACCTCGAGCTGGCCGTCGAGGGAGCGCTGTGGGGCGCCTTCGGCACCGCCGGTCAGCGCTGCACGGCGTCGTCGCGGCTCATCGTCGAGCGCAGCGTGCTCGCCGACTTCACCGACGCCTTCGTCGCTCGTGCGCGGGCACTGCGTCTCGGCGACGGGCTCGTTGACGGCGTCGACGTCGGACCGGTCATCAACGAGACGCAGCTGCGCCGCATCCACGGCTACACGGAGATCGGTATCGACGAGGGCGCCGAGCTGCTCACCGGGGGAACGGTGGCCGGCGAGGGTGAGCTGTCGCGGGGCTTCTTCTACACACCCACCGTCTTCGCCGGGGTCAGCCCGTCGATGCGCATCGCCCAGGAGGAGATCTTCGGTCCCACCGTGGCCATCCTTGCCGTCGACTCGTTGGACGAGGCACTGGCCACGGCCAACTCCACGCAGTTCGGCCTCAGCCTGAGCCTGTACACCAACGACCTGCGCCACGCCTTCCGCGCCATCCACGAGCTGGAATCGGGCATCGTCTACGTCAACGCACCCACCATCGGCGCGGAGATCCAGCTGCCCTTCGGTGGCACCAAGAACACCGGCAACGGGCACCGCGAGGCCGGCGGTCACGTGCTCGACGAGTTCAGCGAGTGGAAGTCGATCTACATCGACTACAGCGGGCGCCTGCAGCGCGCCCAGATCGACACCAACGCCCCGTAGCCACAGCATGGCCCAGCTCGAGGAGAGGTTCGTCAGCCACGGGGGAGGGCGGGTTCGCTATCTCGTCGGCGGCAGCGGCCCCGCGCTCGTGCTCTGCCACGGCTTCCTTGGCTCCGCGGAGAACTTCGAGGCCTGGTTCGACGAGCTCGCCCGTATCCGCACCCTGCTGATCCCGGACCTGCCCGGGTGTGGGGCGTCCCCCGCGCTCCAGGGGGCGCGTCACACTGCCGCGCGGCTGGCGGTGGCGGTGGACGCGGCGTGCGCCGACGCCGGCGTGGAGAGCTTCGACGTCGGCGGCCTGTGCCTCGGCGCCTCCGTGGCCACGAGCCTGTGGCGGCGGCGTCCCGCCGACGTCACCCGCCTGGTTCTGCATACGCCCCTGGTCGCGCCCGCGCTGGTGCGCCGCCGCTTCCACGTCCAGGTGCGGGGCTTCATGGCGCCGGGTGTCTTCCCGGCGATCACCTGGCTGAGCCGGCAGCGCGTCGTCAGCGACCTCTACAAGCGCCTGCTCGTCGAGGGTGACAATGTCGACAACGCGGCCGCCGAGATGAACTTCCGCAACCAGCTGCGCGCCGACCCGCGCGCGCTCCGCGAATGGATCCTCGACGGCCTGGCCCGCGACGACGTGGCGCTGCTCCGTGCATCCGCCAAGCCGGTGCTCATGATCGCCGCTTCCGATGACCGCATCGTCGACGTCCCCCTGCTGCGTCGCGCGGTCGGGGGCATGCGACAGGTGCAGCTCGCCGAGGTTGCCGATGCCGGCCACGGGTGGACGGAGGCGTACGTTCGCCGCCAGCTGGAGCTGATCGTCGCCTTCCTCGAGGATCGCCCGCTGCCCAGGCCGTCGGCCGTCGCCGCCTGAGGCCGGGTGACCTGATCAGGCGGTGCGGCGCCTCGCGAAGTTGGCGCCGACGAAGCAGAGGACACCCAGCACCGCGGCGACGGTGGCGTGCTTGTAGTGGCGGGCGACGGCGCTCGCGAACAGCCCGGTGTCGGTGGTCGCGTAGAAGATCGCGAAGGCGATGAAGAGGACGCCGAGGAGGGCGAGCAGTATGGCGGGGAGCGAGGTCCGAGGGTTCATGGAACTCCAGTGTGTTCAGCGAAGGACGATCAGCCCGGTCACGCCGAGGGCTGCGCAGTAGCCAGCGAACGGGTCGAGCCGTCCGATCTCGAAGTAGCGGACGAGGAACCGGGCGCTGGCATAGGCGATCACCCCGGCGACGACCGCCCCCACAGTGTAAAGGCCGAGCGGCGCTCCGCTGCCGGGGAGCTGGGGGACCTCGAGCAGGCCGGCCGCCAGGATGATCGGGGTCGCCAGGAGAAACGCGAAGCGCACCGCCTCGCTGTGGCTCAGGCCGGCGACCAGGCCGCCGGCCATGGTCACCCCGGAGCGGGAGATGCCGGGAAGCAGCGCCGCCACCTGGAAGAGCCCCACCAACCCGGCGCGGGTGTAGGTGAGGTCCTCGATGGTGCCGAAACGCTGCTCGCGCTGCGCTCGCTCTGTCGAGCCGCGACGGCGCTCCTCGCGGCGGCGCAGAAGCTCCGCCGCCAGCAGGATGGCGCCGTTGACGACCAGGAACGCGGCAGCGGTCCGGGGGTGCGCGAAGAGCGACTTCAGCGGGTTCTCGAGCAGGAACCCGATGACCCCGGCCGGGATGGTGCCGACCACGAGCAGGAAGGCGAGGCGCTCGTCACTGGTCTCGATGCGCCCACGAATGGAGGCGCGGATGAAGCCCTGGATGATCCGCCACCACTGCTCGCGGTAGAGGACCAGCAGCGCGACACCAGTGCCGACGTGCAGGAGGGCGAGGAAGGGCACGAAGCTGGGAGCGGCCGGGTCGACCCCGAGGTTGAAGATGGCGGGGACCACCACGGCGTGGCCCAGCGACGAGACTGGGAACAGCTCGGTGGACCCCTGCAGGGCGGCGAGGAAGATGACCAGGGCGGTGCTCACGATGCCCGAGCCTATCAGCGATTCCCGCTTCCGAGCCGAACGACCGCGTGACGGGCAGCGATGATGCACCCGTGCGCAAGAGCGGGGCGGTGGTGCCCCCAGGGCCTGTGGTGAGCCCGCTGCCGGCCGCCCTCGGCGGCGAGCCTGTCGTGGCACCGCCCCTGCGCCACTGGCCTCCACCGGCGCTGGCGGTGCGCGCTTTCCGGTGGTACTGGATCGCGCAGTGGCCCACCCTGCTCGGCACCTGGATGCAGGTGGTGGCGCTCGGCTACCTGGTGTACGACCGCACCCACAGCAGCACGGCCGTGGCCGCCGTCGCGGCTGCCGACGGGTTGCCGGCGGTCATCCTGTCGCTGGCCGGTGGGCTCCTCGCCGACCGTCTGCCCCGGCGCCG
>PLWW01000050.1 GCA_003153125.1 Candidatus Dormiibacterota bacterium
CTAGGTCTACTGCGCGCGACCGATGTTATCGGCGGCTTCCAAGCATGGGTGTCGTCTGGGCTGCCGGTCTGCGGGCGCCGACCGGACACGGTGCCTGCATCGGGAGCGTCACCGTGCAGGACGATGTAGCCCAAGGAGTGAGGGCAGGGTTCAGGCCCTGGATGCATAGTCGTACGCGATCGAAGAGCTCGACGGCGACGGCGGTGGCGATCAAGCGGCGATGGACGACGCCCCTGCCCCAACGCAGCCAGAAGCGGCTTGCGGAGTCCTCGTGCCGGATCCGCGGCCAGTCGACGCGCGGCCCGATCGTGGCCAGGAACGCCGGAAGCAACGTCGTCGCCACGGCGACGGAGACGAGGGGAATGAGCATTCCACCCAACCCGATCGACCGGAGAAAGGGAACCGGGATGACCACCAGCGCGATGAGGCCGATGGCGACGGTCAGGCCGCTGAACAGCACGGCCCGGCCCGCGGTCGCCATGGCATTCTCGACGGCATCGTGGTTGGTGAGTCCGCGAGCCCGTTCCTCGCGCCAGCGGGTCACGATGAGCAGTGAGTAGTCGATGGCGACACCCAATCCGACAAGGGCAACCAGGAATTCCACGATGAACGATATGTCGGTGAGATAGGTGAGTCCGAGAACGACGAGAAAGGTCGAGAGGATCGCGATCGCAGCAACGATCAGCGGCAGCAGAGCGAGGAAGGGCGCGAAGACGAAGAGGAGGACCGCCAGCGCGCCCACACCACCGATGAACGTGTCTGCAAGCACGCCCGGGCCCGTGTTTGGGCTACCACCGGTCGCAAGGGCCTCCACCCCGGTCACCACCGCCGAGGTCCCCGTCGGTGCAGCTGCGGACAGTGCCGTCTCCAACTCGGGCAGGGCCGCGTCCGTAAACCCGTTGGGCTCCGGGATGTGCGTAGGCAAGAGCCGTTCGCCCATCGGCAGAGTCAAAGATCGGATCGCCGGTCTGCTGGTGACCGATGACCCGCGTGATCGGAACGGCATGCTGGACCGCTGCGAAGACCAGGTCCGACTGCACCGTGTCGACGCGCTGGCCACTGGGAGCGCTGATGCTCAGCAGATACGGTGCGACGTCGGCGGCCGACCCGTAGGTGTGCAGGACTCGGGTGGCGGTCTCGTACCCGGGCTGCCCGGGAAGCGAGAAATTGGTCGAGAGGCGATCCACCGACTTGCCCACCCCGGCGATGCCGGCGAAGAAGATAACGACCCAGGCCGCGACGATGGGTCGACGATATTTGAGGACGAACCGGGCGAGCTTGCGCACTCTTCAAGGGCTCCCGTTGGTGCCGCCGGCGGCGACTTCCTCTTCATACCGTCCTCGCTACAACAACGGCCCGTGGTTGCGTGCGTTTGATCGTCCGTCCGCGATCGGCACGTGGCGGAAGACTGTCCACAGCGTCAGGTCGTAGACCGCCTTGACCGCACCTGCGATCACAAACGGCAGACCAACTGTCAGCAGCGTTCCCTGGAGGAGCGCGCCCGAGATAACGGGACTGGCAGCCGAGCCGGCGCTGCGCGCCAGCGACGTGACACTGGCCGCCGCGGTTCGCTCCTCGGGTGCGACGAGCGCCATGGTGTACGCCTGCCGGGTTGGCACATCCATCTGCGAGAGCAGCTGGCGCAGGAGAAGCACCGCGGCAGCGAGGGGAAACGTGGGCATGAAGGCCACCAGCGCGAGCAGAACGTTCGAGGGAAGGTGAGTGAACACCATTGTGTTCAGGAGGCCAAAGCGGCGGGCCAGCGGGACAGCCGCCAGGAACGAGAGGGCGGCCAGGGTGTTGGCGGCGAAGAAGAGCAACCCCAGCGGACCGAGTGGTACGCCAAAGCGCAGGTGGAAGTACAGCGCCGCGAGACTCTGCGCGACCAGTCCACCGGCCAGGGCATCGACGCTGAAGACGGCAGCAAGGCGCAGGACAACAGAGCGCGAACGGCCCAGTTTCGGCGCGAACTGGGGCCGCCGCCTGCGGGCCGTCGCGCCCCCGGTTGTCTGAGAGATGTCGTGAGGTGCCGTCTCGACCGCCGCTGACAACCGCATCGCGAGCAGGGCAGCCACGAGAGCTGCCAGGACGTACAGGCCGAACATGACACGAATGCCCGTTGTCAGGCCGACGCCTGCGCGCGTCAGGAGGTCGGGAAGGCCCGCCGCCAGCGCACCCAGGGCGCCGGCAAATGACGCGATCAGGTTGTACCGGGCGAAGATCGCGGTTCGGCGCTCCACCGGAACAATCTGGGGCACGATTGACTGCTCGATGGGAAGAAAGGGTGCGGTTTCGGAGCCCGTCGTCCCCAGCGTGCCGAAGAAGGCGGCGATCAGCAGGACCGGGTAGAAGGAGACTAGGCCGAAGATCGTACCGGTCAGCGCCATCAGGCCGGCCAGGACGACCAGGGTCCGCCGCTTTCCCCAGCGATCGGCACGCAGACCGATGAGGTATGTGCCGAAGAAGTCACCCACGAGAGAGACGGTGATGATGGCTCCGATCGCAACCGGCGAAAGCCCACGCTGGGTCAACGCCACGCCGAGCAAGACGCCCAGGATCCCGTACGCGAACGCGCGCACGCCTCGCGCGGCAAGCAGAAGCCGTGTATCCGCGGCGTGGGAAGAGTGACCGCCGCCTGTCGCGGAAAGCCCCATCGGGGAGTAGGTTGCGCTCCCGGCGACCATGGTCGCCGGAGACGCGGGTGCAGCGGCACCGCGACGAGTGCGTGCGCGTGCTGGAGCGCAACGGCCGGAGTGCTAGCACCACCCCAGCGGGACGACCGCACCATCGACAGTCCGTGCGGCTATCAATGGTGTCCTGCGTGACGACACGCGGGGATCGCTGGGCAGTTCGGCTCGCCTGGACGGTGGCGCTGGGCTCGCTCGGCCTGATGGCAGCCAGCCTCGTTCTGCTCGTCCTGGATTGGAAGGCGATCGACTCGCCGATCACCGCGCAATTCTCGTACTTCATCGGGGCAGCGATCACTGGCGTCCTGGGATTGCTGATCACTGCGCGCAGACCACGCAATCCGATCGGGTGGTCGCTGCTGGCCATCGCCGTCAGTGACACGGTCTACGTCTTCGCCGACTTCGTCGCCATCCGTGGCCTGCTCGCGGGCGCGTCAGCCTCAGGCTGGGTGGAATGGCCCGCAACGGTATTCAACAACAGCGCCGGACTCGGGTTCCTCCTGCTCCTCTTCATCGTCCTGTTCCTTCCCACAGGTCGCCTGCCCGGCTCGCGATGGCGGGTGGCGGCATGGGTTGTCGTCGCGGGTGCGGCTCTCTCGCTGATCCAGGTGGATGCCGCGGAAGATCGCCGGCAGCGCGATGATGACGATGGAGCCATCGACCGCCGACATGAACACCGCGAGGCTCGTGTTCGACAGGGCCACCCACTTGTAGCGGGCCGGCATCAGATGTTCTGTGCTAGGTGGGCCGGCATCGGGGCGGACTCAGATGTTGCGGAGGTCCCTGACGTGGACGGCGGCGTCTTCCGCAGCCTCAGCCGCGGCGTCGACGGGTTCCCCACGGTCCGGTTCCGCGCGCACTGAGAAGAGGTCCTCACCGCCTGGCTCGGGCGATTGGAGATCCCCCGCCTCGGCGTCCTGCGAAGCATCGAGCACGTCGGGCCGCTCCTCCGCGAGGCGCTCGTCGAGCGTGTCCCGATGGTACGCATCGGGCTCGCGGACGCCGGCGTGGGACACGTCGACCTCCTCGCCGTCGTCGCCCACCACCTCGGCGGGGTCGGGCTCGTCCATGCCGAACAGCAGGGCGCTGTCGGCCGGGGAGTCGTTGGAGGGAAGGTCTTCGGCGTGGGTGGTCTCGGGGTCGTGATCGGCCATTCCGGTGACTCTCAGGCGACGTCGAGGTGCTGGAACAGTTCGACGAGCGAGCGCCCCACGCGGGCGGCCCGCGCGTCGTCGACCGGACCGAGGTCGGGAACGAACCTGGCCGCGCCGGCCGGGTCCTCGTCAGTGAGCCAGCGGATCAGCGCGTGTCCCACCTCCGCGGCGGTGGTGTCGTCGAACTCGTCAGCCATGGGCGCCCTCGAATGCATGCGAACGATCGCCACAAGCCTACGCCCTGGGGATGGACGCGCCGATCCCGCGGACTCCTCGCCGCCCCCATGGAAGCGATTCGGAACCGCAGCTCTGGGGTACAAGAAGGTGGAGAACCAGACGTGCTCGCCTCGGTTGAGGCGTGCCCGAACGAGAATGAGACATGACTGAACTGACCACAGAACTCCTCCCGATCCTTCAGCTGGACGACGCGGTGGTGCTCCCCGGGATGACGGTTCCGCTCGCCATCGAGGGCGACAACCAGCAGGCCGCCGTGGCCGCCGCCCAGAGCGGCAACCGGCGCCTGCTGCTGGTGCCCCGGGTTGGCGGCACGTTCTCCGCGATCGGGACGGTGGCGCAGCTGGTCGAGTCTGGCAAGCTGCCGACCGGCGCTGACGTCTCCATTCTCCAGGGCCTCCACCGTGCGCGCATCGGCAGCGGTCAGTCCGACATCGGCGGCGCCCTCTGGGTGCAGGTCGAACCCCTGCCCGACGGCGACCCGACCGATTCGGCGCGTGAACTTGCCCGTGAATACCGCGCGCTCATCGAGAGCCTCCTCGAGTCGCGCGGCGCAAGCCGCGTCATCGAGGCAGTTCGCTCAGTTCGCCATCCCGGACAGCTCGCGGACCTGTCGGGCTACTCGCCTGACCTCACCGTCGAGCAGCGGCTCACGGTGCTCGAGACCCTCGACATCGAGGACCGCCTCACCCAGCTGATCGCCTGGACCAAGGACATCCTCGCCGATGTCTCGGTGCGCGAAAAGATCCGCACCGAGGTCAACGAGGGGATGGAGAAGACTCAGCGCGACTACCTCCTTCGCCAGCAGATGGAGGCGATCAAGAAGCAGCTCGGCGAGGGCGGCGACAACCTCGCCGCCGGCTACCGCGCGCGTCTCGAGGACGCGGGCATGCCGGACATCGTGCGCAAGGAGGTCGAGCGCGAGATCGACCGCTTTGAAGCGACCAGCGAGCAGAATCCTGAGCACGGCTGGATCCGCACCTACCTCGACTGGATCTTCGAGATCCCCTGGAACGTGCGCTCAGAGGACAACTTCGACCTCACCGAGGCGCGCCGCGTCCTCGACGCGGACCACACCGGCCTCGAGGACGTCAAGGACCGCATCCTTGAGTTCCTGGCGGTGCGCAAGCTGCGCCACGAGCGTGGTCTGACCGTCAGCGGTGGCCGCGGTTCCGGCGCGATCATCACCCTGGTCGGGCCGCCCGGGGTGGGCAAGACGTCGCTCGGCGAGTCCGTCGCCCACGCCCTGGGGCGCAAGTTCGCCCGCGTCTCGCTGGGCGGCATCCACGACGAGGCCGAGATCCGCGGTCATCGGCGCACCTACGTGGGAGCGCTGCCCGGACGGATCGTGCGCGCGCTCAAGGAGGCCGGCACCAAGAACCCGGTGATCATGCTGGACGAGATCGACAAGGTTGGCAACGACTGGCGCGGCGATCCGTCGTCGGCCCTCCTCGAGGTGCTCGACCCGGCCCAGAACAACACGTTCCGGGACCACTACCTCGAGGTCGACCTCGATCTCTCCGAGGTCCTGTTCATCCCCACGGCAAACGTGTGGGAAACGATCCCCGCGCCCCTGCTCGACCGCATGGAACTGATCCGGCTGGACGGCTATACCGAGGACGAGAAGGTCGCCATCGCGCGCGACCACCTTCTTCGGCGCCAGGTCGAACAGGCCGGGCTTGGCAATGACGAGGTCAGCGTCACCGAGGGCGCGATCCTGGCGGTGATCACAGACCACACCCGCGAGGCGGGCGTGCGCAACCTCGAGCGAGAGCTGGGCAAGATGACGCGCAAGGTGGCCACGCGCATCGCCACCGGTGCACTGGTCCCACCCCTTGAGATCACGCCGGTGCAGGTGCGTGAACTGCTCGGCAAGCCGAAGTTCGACAACGAGGTGGCCGAGCGCACCGCTGTCGCCGGCGTTGCCACCGGGCTCGCCGTGACCGGCACCGGAGGCGATGTCCTCTTCATCGAGGCCGCCAACGCACCCGGTGACGGGACCCTGACACTGACCGGGCAGCTCGGCGACGTGATGAAGGAGTCGGCGCAGATCGCGCTCTCGTACATCCGTGCTCACGCGGCCGACCTGGGCGTTGACCAGGCAGCGGCCGAGAAGAGCTTCCACGTGCACGTGCCCGCGGGCGCCGTCCCCAAGGACGGCCCGTCCGCCGGAATCGCCATGACGACAGCGATGGTGAGCCTGCTCACCGGCCGGCCGATGCGCAGCACCGTAGCCATGACCGGCGAGGTGACCCTGCAGGGGTTGGTCCTGCCGATCGGCGGTGTCAAGCAGAAGGTGCTCGCCGCCCACCGCATGGGACTGACCGAGGTGATCCTTCCCAAGCGCAACGAGAAGGACATCGACGATGTGCCGGAGAGCGTCCGCAATGAGATGACGATTCACTTCGTGAGCCGCGTCGAGCAGGCTGTCAACGTGGCGCTCGAGGCCCGGACTGGCGTTCTGGCGGCGGCGTAAGCGGGAACAACCCCACGCCGACACGGTTGGTGACGGCGCGAGGGCGGACAGCCACGCTCCGGGACCACCGGGCATCGATGAGCTCGTGGTGCGCTGATCCAACCGCCGCGGACGCGCAGCGGAGACGGTTCCTTTTGTGTCTGTAACGAGTCGCCATCGGCGACTTCGGTGCGACACACTCAGCCGATGAGAGGGCGGTTGCTGTTGCTGGTGGCCGTGCTTCTCATCGCGGGCTCGGGCGCAGTGCCATCCGCCGTCGCGGCGGGCACGTACGAGGCTGCGAGCGCCTCGACCACGGTGACCTACTGTAGTGATGGCGGACAGGCGCAGGCGCTCGACATGTACGAGCCACTCGGGGGCGTGGCAGTGCACCCGCTGCTCCTCGTCGTCCACGGCGGCTATTGGTCGGTTGGGGACTCCCCCGTGTCGCAGCAGAGCCAGTTCACGCAGGCCGTGATGAGCGGCGCCCTCGCTGCCGGCTTCGCCGTCGCGTCGATCAACTACCGGCTCGCACCGGCCAACCGCTGGCCCGCGCAGATCATCGACACCCGGTGCGCTGTCCGCTACCTGCGCGCCACGGCGACACGGTGGCACATTGATCCGCACGAGTTCGCCGCTCTGGGCGACAGTGCCGGTGGGCAGCTGGTCAGCCTCGACGCGCTCTCGGCCCAGAGGGAACAGCAGTGGGACAGTGCCCAGTACGCGGGACAGTCGACCTCCCTGCAGGCGGTTGTCGACTGCTGGGGAATCGTCGACCTGACCGCCCCCGGCTGGAGCCGGCTCGGCCGGGGCCTCAGCATGAATGCGTTCCGTGTAACGCTCGGCTCGCCCTCCGCGGTGCTCCGCTCGGCATCGCCGGTCAGCCACGTCGGCCCGGGGGCGCCGCCGTTCCTGATCATCCACGGGCTCAGCGACACGCTGGTGCCACCGCGACAGTCCACCGAGTTGCGCACGCTGCTCCGCGCGGCGGGGGACGCGGCCACGCTCGTCGAGGTCGCGAATGCAGGGCATGGACTGTCCGCAACGGCTGTCCCGATGGTTCCAGCGCTGAGCGACGTGGCGCGGCAAACCGTCTCCTGGCTCCTCGCCACGTTGCGCTGAGGACGCTGCCCCACATCGGCCGGGTGGAATGATCGGAAGATGCGCTTCCTGTTCAGCCCCCGGACGAGACGGCCGTGGGCCTGCTCACGCTTCCCTGGGCGGAGCCACTGCAGTCATGGACGGACAGCCGCCTCGTGGAGGTGCGCCAGCGCGGCATCTCACGCCACGTGGTCCGCTTCGTTGCCGAGGGCGGTTGCCTCTATGCGCTCAAGCAGATCAGTGAAGCACTTGCCGAGCGGGAGCATCGCCTCCTTCGCCTCCTCGAAGAACGCCACATCCCCGCGGTCGGTGTGCGCGGCGTGGTTGTCGACCGCGGCGGACACCTCGATCCCGCGACAGACGCGGTCCTGGTCACCACCTTCCTCGAGTACTCGACGTCCTATCGATCCCTGTTCAGCAACCCCCGCGCCGGCCCTGAGAGCGACAAGCTCATCGACGCCCTGGTGCAACTGCTGGTGCGCCTCCACCTCACCGGGTTCTACTGGGGTGACTGCTCGCTGTCGAACACCCTCTTCCGACTCGACGCCGGAGCGCTCGAGGCGTACCTCGTGGATGCCGAGACCAGCGAGCACCATGAGTCGCTCTCAGACGGACAGCGCACCTACGACGTCGAACTCGCTCGCGAGAACGTCGGCGGCGAGCTCATGGACCTCCGTGCGGGCGACCTGCTCCCCGAGGGGGTGGATCCCATCGAGGTGGCCGACAGCATCCCCAGGCGCTACCGGGCGCTCTGGGACGAGCTGGCCCAGGAAGAGGTGCTGCGCCCCGAGGAGCAGCGGTACCGTGTCGCCGATCGTCTTCGTCGTATCAACGAGCTGGGATTTGACGCTGATGAGGTCGAGCTGATCAGCAGCGGTGCCGGCTACCGGCTCCGCGTGCAGACCCGGGTGGCCGAGCCGGGCCAGCACAAGCAGCGCCTCTTCATGCGCACCGGGCTCGACGTCCAGGAGAACCAGGCACGCAGACTGCTCAATGACATCGCGAGCTTTCGCGGCTACCTGGAACAGAAGAGTGCCCATCCCGTGCCCGAGAGTGTCGCCGCCAATCGCTGGCTGAGCGAGGTGTACGACCCCGTGGTCAACGCGATTCCTCCATCACTGCGCGGCAGGCTCGCTCCTGCGGAGATCTTTCATGAGATCCTCCTGCACCGCTGGTACCTGTCGGAGACGGCCGGCCACGATGTCGGCGCCAGCGCGGCAGCTCAGTCCTACTACCGCAGCGTTCTCCCGGACGTGCCGGAGCAATTCACGTCCCGCGACGTGGCCTCCGCCAGCGAGCGTCGCATTCGGGAGACCTCCGAGGCTCGCGACCGCGGCGACGTGGTGTGACGACGAACGCCGTCGATGCCGCTGAGCAATGGAGACGGAAGTGGCAGGACGCGTTGCCCGTCTGGACCAGTGTCAATCGATCGCGCATTGCGCCGGAGTGTGTTTCAAGCGGGTCACACAGCCGTCTGCCACCCATTGCTCGTGCTCAGATCAGGTGACCCGCCGCAGCCTCGTCACCGCCCGTGGGTACGTATGACCTTCGCGCCGACCGACCCCACAGGCCTCGGAGACCTCAAGAAGCTCGATCGCCTGTCGTCCAGCGCTGTGCTGGACGCTGTGATACGAAACAGCCCGACCTCGGTGACGGTGGTGGGAGCGGACGATTGCATTGTGCTGATCTTGGGCGGCGAGGGCATCGACACCGACACGAGGGCGTCGTACGTGGGTCGGAAGCTCTCGGAGCTGGTTCTGGACCCGGCCTACCTGGCCATGGCCGGCGAGGTGCGCGCCGGGGGGACGGGGCGCAGGCTGGTCGTGTTCGGTGCCCGCACCTACGACACAACCGCCGCCCTGTTGCCGGACGCCGTCGCCGGGACGGGTGGTGTGGCCTTCATCGCCACCGACGTGACCGATCGCCTCGCCGACTCCCGCCGATTCCAAGCGCTGAACCGGCTGCACTCGGTGCTCAGCGAAACCGGCACCGCGATGGTGCGTGCCGTCGAGCCTGGGACCCTGCTCGCGGAGGTCTGCCGGATCCTCGTCACCACGGGTGAGTTCGCCGCCGCCGCCTTCCTCACGCGTATCTCGTCGACCGGTCACCTGGTCGCGCGGTCGACCTGTCATTCACCGGCGCAGTTGGAAGCAGGCCCGCGCAACACGGCCGCGATGATGGACGCCGTTCGCGCCAGTTACCCTGCCTCGGAGGGGCTTCCGAGGGAGCTCCGCGACCCGGTCGCCAGGCAGGGCCAATCGCCGTCAATCGTCGCACTCTTCCCGGTCGAACCACGCGAGGATGCCCCTGGTGTCCTCGCCGTTTGCGTCCCGCCCGGTCACGCCCCCATCAGCGAGGAGGAGCATCACCTCCTGTCGGGCATGGCCCGTGAGATTGCGTTCGCCTTGGATTCGCTGGCCATCGATCTCCAGCGCGCGACGGCCATGGACCTCAGCGAAAAGCGCGCCCAACAGCAGTCGCTGGTGTCGACACTGGGTGTCATGGCCCTGGGGAAAGCTGACCCGGTCGACCTCTTCGACGCGGCGGTGGCGTCACTGGAACCCTTCGGGCAACGCCAGGTGATCCTCTACGAGGCACTGACAGGCGGCGACAGGGTCCTGGTGCGGGCAACCTCCGGAGCCAGCGTGCCGGTCGCGCGCGGCGATGTGATGACGCGATCGGTGCTTCCCGTGACCGATACCGTGCTGATCTCGGGGAATCGAGTCAGGGTCGATGACTTCAGCACCGATCCCCGCTTCGTCCGGCCGAACTCCTCACCGCTGTTCTCGGTGGGAAGCGGGGTCAGCGTGCCGATCCGCGTCGATGGGGAGACCGTCGCCGCCCTCACAGTGCACAGCTTCGCCGCCAACGATTTCGACTCGACGGAGGTCGACTTCTACGACTCGGTTGCGAACGTGATCAGCGGCGCCATGGAGCGGAGCCGATACGAGAACAGCATCCGCCACGACGCCACGCACGATCGCCTGACCGGTCTTCCCAACCGTCTCCTGTTGCAGGACCGCATCGCCCAGGCGATCTCGCGATGCCGGCTTCGACAGGCGGGGCCTCTGGCCGTGCTCCTCGTTGATCTCGACGTCTTCAAGGAGGTCAACGACCATCTTGGCCACGAGACGGGCGATCGTGTGCTCACCCTGGCGGGCACCCGTCTGCGTGATGTCATTCGTCCCAGCGACACCCTGGCGCGCCTCGGGGGCGACGAGTTCGTCGTCCTGTGCGAGGACCTCCTGAACGCGAACGAGGCCGCAACTGTGGCACGGCGTATCACTGAGCGCCTCCACGATCCGTTCGTCGTTGATGGCCAGGAGATCAGTATCACGGCGAGCGTTGGAGTCGCCGTGGGCTCAGCCGGCTCAACACACGAAGAACTGCTCCGCGACGCCGCCGCCGCCATGTACCGCGCCAAGCAGGGCGGGCGCGACAGGTTCGAGCTGTTCGATGAAGCGCTTCGAACGCGCCTCGTGCATCGTGCCGACATCGAGCTCGGCCTGCGTCACGCCCTCGATCGCGACGAGTTCGTGGTCGCCTATCAGCCGATCCTCGAGGTGGCGACGGGCGAGGTCCGTGAGGCCGAGGCACTGCTTCGCTGGACACGGCCGGACGGCAGCGTCATCTCGCCGGCGGAGTTCATTCCCATCGCAGAGGAGACGGGCATGATCGTCGCCATCGGCGCCTGGGTGATGATGCGAGCGTGTGAGGACGCGGTTCGCTGGAACGCGCGATTCGGACCCGAGCGCGCCGTCGGGGTGGGTGTCAACCTGTCCGCGCGGCAGATCGGTGATCCGAACCTCCTCTCGACGGTGATCCACGTCCTGCACACGACGGGTCTCGCGCCGGACCTGCTTCGACTGGAGATCACGGAAACAGCGCTCATGGAGGATGCGGGCGGGGCGGAAGCGACACTCGAAGCCCTCAACGGCCTCGGCGTGCAGTTGAGCGTGGACGACTTCGGCACGGGTTACTCGTCACTCATGTACCTTCGCCGCTTCCCGGTGCGCATCCTCAAGGTTGATCGCTACTTCGTGGCAGGGCTTGGGAAGAACCCCGAGGATGACGCCATCGTCCAGGCAGTCATCGCCCTGGCTCACTCGCTGGGCCTCTCGGCGACAGCGGAGGGAGTCGAGACCCTCGAGCAGCTCCATCGCCTGCGGGTGCTCGGATGTGATTCCGCCCAGGGGTTCCTATGGTCGAAGGCCATCGGGTTCAGCGACTTCGTCGTACTCATCGAGGGCATGCGTGCCTCAGGTGCGGACCCGGTCGAGGAGCCCACGGGGCTGCTGCCCGTCTCCGGGAACATCGACGACAGCGATGCTGGTGAGCGTCGCATGACAGCAAACACTCCGAGGCGCGACTAGCACTCCTAGCACTCCGTTGTCCCGGCCCTCTTGTCGCGACGTGTCGTGCGAATGCCCAACACCAGCAACAGGAGCCCCAGGGTCACGAGCGATCCGCTTCCCAATGCGTTCGTTCGCAGGTGGGCTCCAGTGTCCGGCGGGGAAGTTGGGTCGCCGTTCCAGGTCGTGGCGGCCGCCAGCACATTGAACGCAACGGTTGCCGGCGCCGAGGTGAGCCCTGTTGCGTCGGTCACCGAGTACAGGAAGTCGACCGCGCCGCCTGACCATGCCGCCAGCGTGAAGGTGATGCGGCAGGCGCCCGAACTCAACGTCGCTGTGCCCTCGGAAGGCTGAGGGTTGTTCACGAGAGCGCAGGTGAACGGACCTGTCCCCGCCGCTGCGGGCAGCACGATGGTCACCGGGCCCGAGCCATCCCTCACCGTCATCGACACCGGCCTCGCCACCGGGTCGACCCGTACCGTGGCCGTCGCTGGCGCACTGGCCGTGCCGTGGTGATCGGTGGCCACGAACGTGTACGTCACCGGGCCGGAAACTCCCGTAGCCGGGGTGAAGACCATCACGCCCGTGGTCGGGTCAATCGTCGCGGTTCCCGTCGCCGGCGCTGCCCCCAATGACCATGTGAAGGGCCCCGAACCCCACGGCGGGGCCGGGATCAGGCTCACAGGGGTGTTCAGCTGTGTTGTCGCGCTGACGCCGGCCAGCGTGGGCGGACCCGGCCTGACGACGGTGATCGTCACCGTCGCCGGCTGGCTCGTCACCGCGCCGCTACCGGTCACCGTGTAGGTGAAGCCGGCCGTTCCTGAGAATCCCGCGGTCGGCGTGAAGGTGTACGCCCCAGTGTTGCTGTTCACGACGACACTTCCCTTTGCCGACGACGGAGCGCCGGCCAGCGCCCAGGTGAACGGTCCTGTGCCCGTCGGGCCGCCCGGTGTCGCGGTCACCGGCGCCGGAGAATCGTCCGTCGCCGATGCGTCCTGCGCCACGGGTCTCACCACGAGCGCGTACGTGCTGACCGGTGAGCTTTGATGATCATACGAGTCGGTCGCCGTGTACGTGAAACAGGTCGTCCCCGACATGCCTGCCGCCGGCGTGAAAGTGCCCGCGCCGGTGCTCGAGTCAACGATCACGCTGCCGAACCCGGAACACGTTGCAGCGGTCGCGTAGGTGAACGGCCCGCCCCCGCCCGCCGCCGCCGGTAGTTGCACGGCCAGCGCTGAGTTGGCATCCGTCGTCCCTGATGCATCCGCCTCCGTCGGTGATGCCGGCGCGGTCACGCCGATGCTGTCGGTGTGCGTGGCCGAGTGGTCACCCGCTGCGTCCGCGACCAACCAGGTGAACGCGTCTGTCCCCACGAAGTCGAGCGCCGGTGAGTATGCGAAGCTCCCGTCTGGGTTGACTGCCAGCGTCCCATGCGTGGTCGTGCCGATCACCGAGTAGGTGAAGGGGCCTGTCCCCACGGCGGGAGGCAGGTTGCTGGACAGCGATGCCGGGTACACCGCGGGTCCCACCGAGCCGTCCACGGACGTCGGGTTGATCGTCACCGACGCGGTGGCGACGTTGCTCGACTGTCCCCAGGCATCCACCGAATAGAAGGTGGCGCTGGTGTTACCGCTCGCATTGGTCGCCGGGGTGAACGTGATCTGACCGGTGGTCGCGTCGATCGTCGACGTTGCCACCGACGTGTTCGACGGAGACTGGATGTCGTAGGTGAGGGCACCGGTGCCGGTACCGCCAAGGGTGCCGTCGACATGGGCGACCACATTCGGCGTCGTGGTGGCCGACTGATTGCTCACCGACGGCGCTCCCGGCGCGTTCACAGAGATGCTCTCCGTGGCCAGGTTGCTGTCAAGTGAGCCCCCGTCCCGGGTCCTGAACGTGAAGCTGTCCAGTCCGCTGAACCCAGGCGCCGGTGTGTAGCTGAAGCTGCCGTCGGCATTGAGCGTCAGCGCTCCTCCGCTGGGGGTGGAGACCACGCTGTCGACGAATGGCCCGGTCCCCACCGGGGGCGGCACATTCGCCACAAGGGTGGCCGGATACACGGCCGGCCCCGCCGTGCCATTGGGCTGGCTGGGCGTCACGGCGACGGTGACCGTCGCCGGTGCCGACGTCTGGGCGTACGCGTCGGTCGCCGTGTACTGGAGGCTGTCGTACCCCGACACGTTGGCGTTGGGCGTGTAGGTGATCACTCCCGCCGACGAGATCGTCGCCACGCCCCGTGCAGCGGGAGTGGAGATCTGGTACGCCATCGGCGTCGTGCCCGTCGCAGCAGGCGGAGTGATGCTCACTGCCGTGTTGGCCGGGGTGATGCCCGACGCCGGCGCGACGCCCGGGCCGGTCGGCTTGTTGACCGTGAAGTCAACAGTGCCCGGCGCACTGGTCAGACCGCTGGTGTCGGTCACCGTGTACTGGAAGGTCACGGCCCCGCTGAACCCCACCACCGGCGTGAAAGCGACCTGGCCCGTGGTGGTGTCTTCCGTGGTGCCTCCCTGTGCCGCGGGCGGCAGGCTCCCGGGCACCAAGTTATAGGTGAAAGGACCGCTTCCGGTCGGCGTCCCCGGTGTGGCGAGAACCGCGTTCGGCCCCGTCGAGGAACCTGTGACGGGGCTGGCCGCGATCGGGTGCACCGCGATCGTCACTGTCGCCGGCGCGCTCGTCGTGCCGTAGCTGTCTGTCGTCGTGTACGTGAAGGTGTCAGGACCGGAATATGGCGCCATGCTGGTGTAGTGCAGGAGGTTTCCCCCGCTGAGCGACGTGGTGCCATGGCTCGCCGCCCCGACGATCGCGTAGGCGAAGGGCCCCACCCCAGAACTTGCCGACGCGGTCATCGAGGTCGAACTCCCTGTCACCGTGCTGCCGGCGAGCGCGCTGGCAACAGGTGCTGTCGGGGGGGTGACCGTCACCTGGACCTGGGCCGGCAGGCTGGTGGTCGGGCCGGCTCCCGTGGCCGTGTACGAAAACTGCGCCAGCCCAGTGAACCCCAGCGTCGGTGTGAACGTGATCGCCCCGTCCGCGGGGTTCACGGTGGCCGAGCCCTGGGCTGCCGGTGGCTGCGTGAGGGTGTACGTGAACGGCCCTGTGCCGTCGACCACGCCCCCGACGAGCGTGACCGGCTGCGGACCCACCGTGGAGCCCGAACGATCCGGGTCCACCGGGCGGAAGTTCAGGGTCACGGTCGCTGGGGAGCTGCTCGACCCGTACGGATCGGTCACCCGGTAGGTGAAGGTGACAACCCCGCTGGTACCGGAGGCGGGAGTGAAGGCCAGGTGCCCGCCCGGCTGGAGGACCAGGAATCCAGACGGCGGCGGCGATCCCACCGCATAGGTGAAGGAGCCGGTACCCGAGGTCGGGGCGGGCAGTTGAGCGCTGACGGTGGTGTCGGCATCCTGGGTACTTCCGAAAGTCGCGGCCACGGGTGCTGGAGGGGCTGTGACGGTAACAGTGACCGACTTGGCCGTCGAGCTCGTCCCCGCAACGCCGTCGGAGACGGTGTACGCGAAGCTGAACGTTCCCGAGTAGCCTGCGTTCGCAGTGAACGTCACCTGGCCGGTGGCGATGTCCATCGACAGCGAGCCGTTGGTCTGCGGTGGCGTCGCGATCCAGGTGAAGGGCCCGGTGCCAGCCGGGTTCGGCGCGGTCAGGGTCAGCGTGGACACTCCCACTGTCGTTCCCGAGAAGTTCGCGGCAACGGGCCGCACCGTCACGCGGATCTGGGCGGGCGCGGAGGCCTGGCCGTATTGGTCGAGGGTCTGGTAGGTCGAGGTGTAGATGCCGCTGGTGTTGGCGGGCGGCGTGAAGTTCACGTCCCCGGCATTTGAGATGGTCTCGGTTCCGGCCGACGGTGACGTCGCGATGCTGTATGTGAAGGGTGCTGCGCCGGTGGGGGCAGGCACCGCCTGTGTGAACGATGTGTTGGCGTCGATGGTCCCTGACACGGGCGCAACGGTGGGGTTCCCCGGTTTGTTCACCGTGAGATCGATGGTGGCCGTCGCCGACTGCGCCGATCCTGCGTCGGTCACTCGGTAGGTGAACGTCGGTACCGCTCCACTGAACCCCGATGCGGGCATGAACTTGACCCGCTCGGGCGACCCTGCAACGAACTGCACCGTCCCCTGGGTGGCGGCGTTGGGCGTGGACACGAAGGTGTAGGTGAAAGGTCCGGTTCCGACGGGCGAAGCGACGGTCGCGTAGACCGGTGCCGGTCCTGTCCCCGATCCCACAACGGGTGAGATGGTCGGCCTCACGGTCACCGGCACCTGGACCGTCGCCGACACCGTTCCGCTGGCGTCGTCGATCCACAATGGGATCGTCGTGGTCCCCGAGGCCCCTGCGACCGGGGTGACCGTGATGTTCCCCGAGGTATCAATGGCGGCTGACGTCACCAGCGCGGGATTCGCAGCCGCGCCGACGTGCCAGGTGAACGGCGCCGTGCCGTTTGCACCCTGCGCCACTGTTGCCGGCACATTGACGGTGGTGGTGATCGCATTCGGGACCGCCCGCGGGATGACCTGCACGGTCTGGTTCGTCGTGGGTGATCCGCCATCCGCCGAGCTCACCGACGCGGTCAGCAACACGTTCTGCTGTGAATACGTGGCAATCGGGGAGAACAGCAGATGTGCGGTCACAGACTGCCCGGGCGCGAATCCATACCCTGTCGGCGTGTAGGTGCACGAGAGGTTCGTCGCCGTGGTTGCCACGCAACTCATGTTGGGGTCCGAGACGCTGGTCCCGGTGTAGCCCAGCCCAGCCGGCACCGGCACGGTGAGTGCGAACGGCTGTGCTTCGAAGTTGGCAGTGGCGCTGTTGGTGATCGTGTAGGCGGCGTCCCCGAATACGCCGCCACCTGACGGGAAGGTGCCGCCGTTGTTCACTGTGTTGGATACCGAGAGCACCGGGTAGACCGGGTTGATTGTGGCCGCCGTGACGTTTCCGATCTCGTGAATGTCGGTGCTGCCCCCGGTGGAGGCGGTCCACCCGAACTTCACCGTTGGGCTCATGGCCGGTTCGGTTGCCTGCAACACCTGCGTCCCGTCGATGCTGACCGTCACCTTGGGAGCCAGGTCGGTTGAGGGGTCGACCACGATGTGCACCCGGCGGGACACGTTGTTGAGGCCCCCGTTGGTGCGGTCGACGGCGCTGTCCACGTGGAGCGGCCTCGGCGCCACCGCACCTGCCAGGTAACAGTAGTTGACCTTGTCGGCGTTCCCCGGACCGCGCAGGACCACCGCATTCGGCACGAATGTCGGCGCCCGTTCGGGACAGTTGCCGCCACCGTTCAAGGGGCTGTTCTCGAAGTTGGAGAAGTTGCCGTAGGCGTCGAGGCCCACCCCGAAGAGCGCGTGCGCCACCCCGATCCCGTTGCCGATCCCATGGTTGCCGCCCGCGTATCCGAGGTAGCCCCCCGAAACTCCCGGGGCGAGGAGTTGGTACTGGCCGTCCGTCAGGAAGAACGCGATCCCGTCGGCACCGGTGCCGTTGTACTGAAAGGAGTCGAAGCTGATGTCCAACCCCGCGTTGTTCGGCAGAGGTGAGTTGTAGAAGGCGTACCCGCTCTGCGAACCCCCGTTGCCTGTGATGCGCAACGCTCCACCGCCGGCGGCGTCCGTCGTCCCCGAGCAGCTCGTGATCGGCGCGACGGTGGTGTTCCCGCTCGCAGTCAGGCATGGCGTGAAGCCGCTGCCGCCAAGGATCCAATGCGAGTCCGGCACAGAATTGTTGGAGAAGGACTCGGTAAAGATGGGTGTGCCCACCGCCTGGGCGCGGGTGCCACCGAACGCGGCCACGCCCATGATCGACACGCTCACTCCGAGCAGGAGGGTCACCGCACGGTGACCCGGACGTGCAAACACGACGACTCCGAATGAAACGGTCTGATCGCTACTGACCCGCGGCGGCCCAGATCCCTCCGGCGACGGCGCCTCATTCGAGGCATGGCAATAATCGTCTGCCGCCGGCAGGAATGCGTCTCGCGACTGCATCGCAGCCGTTACAAAGTGAGCAAAGGGATCGCAGCCGTCACGATCGGTTTGCCAACGTCCACGCCGTGCGGTCGTCGCTCGATGCGCGATCGCGGAAGATGTGCGGAGTGCTCGGATGGTAGCGATCCTCAGCCGCGGCGCACTACCATGACGGCAGATTTGTCAGCACAGAACGGGGGCGGTCTCACGAGCGGGGCATGAGCAACCACAGCGCCGAGGTCGTCGTGATCGGCGCCGGCCACAACAGCCTCATCGGCGCCGCGTACTTGGCCGCCGCCGGCCTCGACGTCGTCGTGCTCGAGGAGCAGGCGCAGGTCGGTGGCAACACCATCACCGAGGAGCTGACGCTGCCCGGTTTCCGGCACGACTCGTGCTCCAGCGCGCACGTCCTCATCCAGAGCAACCCGTTGGTGAAGGACGACGAGCTGGGCCTTGCGGCACTCGGGCTGCGCTACGTGCACACCGACCCGGCCGTGGTGCTGCCACTGCCTGACGGTGACGCGACGGTGGTGTCCCGCGACCGCGAGACCACCGCAGCCGAGCTCGGCCGCTGGTCGGAGGAGGACGGGGCGGCCTACCTGCGCATCCTCGCCGACTGGGAGGGCGGCCTCGCGGCCTCACACAGCGCATGGAACGCGGCCCGCCTCGACCCGGCGACCTCCGCGGCCGATGCGGAGTACGCGGCTCTGCGGCGGCGAAGCGCGACCGACGTCATCGCGGAGCGGTTCACACACCAGCGGTCACGCGACCTGTTGACGTGGCTGTCGTTCGCCACCATCACCGACCCGCGCAGCCCCGGTACCGGCATCCTCCCCTTCTCCATCACCGCCGGTCGGGCTCAGTTCGGCTGGGCGACGCCCATCGGTGGCTCCGGTGCCCTCCCCGATGCGCTCGTGGCGTCGATCACCTCGCACGGCGGTCGGGTCCTCGCCGGACGAGCAGTCGAGAAGATCGTCGTGGAGAACGGCCGCGCCGCCGCGGTCGTCACCGACGACGGCGAGCGCTGGCCGGCGTCGCGTGCGGTTCTGTCATCGGCACACATCACCCACGTCGCGGGCATGCTCGAGGGTGTGGAGATTCCGGCCGACCTTCGGAGCGCCGCGAGCACCTGGCGGCCGGGGCTGACGCTCTTCGCCGTACACCTCGCCACTGACGCGAGCCTCGCCTACGACACGGCCAATGGCCCGCTCGCGTCGGTTGCCGGCGGCATCGGGTCCGCCCAGGGCCTGGCCGCCCAACTCGACGCCCTGGCGCGAGGCGAGACCGACGCGCGCGACCCGTGGGTCCTCATCGTCTGCTCCACCATTGTCGACCCCGACCGCGCCCCCGATGGGATGGGGGTCGTCAAGCTGCTCACCATGGCCCCTCGCCACCTAGCCCGCGGCGGCGATTGGGAAACGGAGCGCGACCGTTACGCCGCGCAGCTGGTCGATCGCACCGCGGAGCTTGTGCCCGGGCTGAGCGGCTCGCACGTGCTGGCCGTGCGTGGCGAGGCGCCACCCGACCTCGAGGCGCGCAATCGCCATAACGTGGGCGGCTCCTGCCACGGCGGTGAGTTCGTCACGGCCGCGGGCGAGGTGTTGGTCGGCTGGCCGGGGTACCGGCTGCTTGACGGGCTCTACCAGACGGGCGCGACCGCCCACCCCGGTGGGTCAGTCTCCGGCCGCAGCGGGCGCAACGCCGCACGCGCCGTGCTCACCGACCTCGGCATCGACCCGGCCACCGTGATGGGTCCGGCCGGCTAGCGGGCCGGCGCCACGCCCTCTGGGAGCCGGTGCCACACGTCAACGACCTCGACGTCGCGGCGCGGCGGCTCGTTGTGGGGCACACCACCGTGCGCCGCGAAGGCCCTCTGAAGCACCGGGTGGACGCGCTCCTCGAGAAAGCGATCACAGAGTTCGCGCGATTCCCAGACGTCCGTGTAGCGCAGACCATCGTCGTGCCTCGTCACGACGTGGACGATCAAGCCCTCCGGCGGCTCCGTCCCGATGCCTTCGAGGATTCGCGCATAGATCTCCGGGGTGATCGGAAGGTCTTGGGTGAAACCGTACATCGCCTGCTCCTCAACTCTGCCGTAGTGGTACTTTAGTGAATAAGGCGATGATAGGATGAAACCATGTCGTCGGTCAAGCCGCGCCGCGCCTACACCTCGGCGCTGAGACAGGAGCAGGCTCGTCAGACGCGGCTGCGCATCCTCGAAGCAGCCGAGCAGTGCTTTGGGAGCCGCGGGTACGCCGGGGCCACGATGGAGATCGTCGCCGCGGAGGCAAAGGTGGCGGTGGACACAGTGTTCGCGGCGTTTGGAAACAAGCGTGGCGTTCTCCAGGCATTGATGGACCTGCGCGCAGGCGGAGATCAGCAGCCCGTCGACATGCTCTCCCGGCCGGGTCCGCAAGCAGTCCGGCGTGAGTCCGACCAACGCGCGCAGATTTCCCTGTTCGCCGCGGGTATCAGCGCCAGTATCGAGCGCACCCGTCCGGCGGCCGACATCATGAGCAGCGCGGCGGCAGTCGACTCAACCATCGCCCACCTACGAGGGCGGTTCCAGGAGCAACGCTATCGAAACCAGCAGGCGGTGGCGGGCTGGGTCGCAGCCAACGGCCCCCTTCGCGACGGCGTCACCCTCGACGATGCCGCGGCGATCATCTGGACGCTGACAAGCCCCGAAGTCCATCGCCTGCTGCGAACGGAGCGCCACTGGTCGCCCGAGCGCTTCACGCAGTGGCTGGCGGACACCCTCACCCTGACACTCCTCCCCTGAGGCCGTGGGAGCCCGCATCGCGGCAGCCGGCAAAGAGAAACGGGCCGCCGGCTTTTCGCCGACGACCCGCCGCTCCCGGCGATTCGTGGTTGCCCACGAAGGGCGGAGCTCTACGCGGCGTGTGGCTGCCCGACCCGTGCGCCCGTCGGGGCATTGGTCACGGTCGTCGAGTAGGACTTGCGCCACGCGGCGATCTCGTACATGAAGGCGAGCAGCACGATCACGGCGGCGACGGTGAGTCCGACAGCGGCGTAGCCCGCGTAGGTGCCGACCTGCGTCCAGCCATAACTGTTGAGCAAGAGTCCACGGAGCGTCTCCCCACGGAACAGCGTCTGCACCTGGCCGGCGAGCTTGGTGTTTGCCGGCGCGGCCTGGGAGGCTGCGCTGACCTGCGAGTAGGTCTGGCCACCCGCGATCTCGTTGAGGTGAACCTTGATGAAGTGGTCGGCGTAGGTCTCTGCCTGCGCGCCGGTGGTCATCTGCTGACCCGCGTACACGCTCATCGCCGCAGCGTCAGCCGCGGGAAGAGAGGTGATCGCCGGGCTGTTGGCGGCAGGGAAGTAGATCTGCTGCGCGGCGAGGTTGTCGTGCACCTGGCCTGTGGAAAAGCTGCTTCCCCAGAAAGCGAAGCCGGCTGCGAAGCTCAAGATGGCCATCAGGCCCACCTGAAGAACGACGATGCGCCACCGCAATCCCTTGGTCATATCTGTCTCCTGCGTTCTTAGTGACGGTTGTCCGTCTTGATTGCATCGTGGCGGCGGCCTTTCCTCGCCGCCAGAGCCGGACGGCCCTGACTGCACGGGACGTTCGGGATCCGGTCGCGACCTTCCGCGCCGGCCCGCCCTAGCGGGGCGATGGGGCTGGTCAGTTCGGTCCCGCGAGACCAGGGACCTACGCCTCTATGTCATGGCTGCCGCAGGACCGCAAGCTTGGAGCGTGTTCAGAGGCGCATCCAGGAGGCTCCCGTGACTAGCGCGGCCGCTGACCTCGAGGCCGCCCGGATCAACCGGGCAGAGTGACTGTGAATGGCGTGGTTCGCGCCGAGATCGAATCGAGCGACGGCTGCGGCCGTCAGCGGTGTAACGGTCCGGTGGTCGACGCGCTCTGCCCGCGGGCGGCGTCAGACGGGCACGTGCCCTGCGCGGGCGGCCGGATCCTGCTCCTGCACGGCACCTGGGCCGATGGTGCGTGGCTGCGGGTGGAGGACCACGCCGGACCGGAGTGTCCGATAGCCGGCCTGGTCACGGTGGTGCCGCAACCCTGGGACTGACGTCCGGGGCGCGGAAGTCGGCCCCGCGCTCCCTCGACGCGTCCACCGTTGCCCGGCGCACTCCCTTTGCGTCGTGGTCCGTGCCATACACCGGCGTGCCGGCTGCTGCCGCCACGATTCGTCCAGGCTTCCAGCGTCCACGCCGTCGCAGCCCAGCTCGTCGACGAGCTGGATCACCACCGCCTTGGCGACGGCGTCGTCGCCCGCGACGGGCAGCGCGATGCGCCCGGGGCTACCCGCGGCCTGGCCGCGTTCGAGCAGGTGCGCGGCGTAGACATTGTTGAAGGCCATCACAACCGGCCGGCGGAGTTGATCTGCCACCCAGCGACTCTCCGTGGTGCCCTTTTCGATCTCCTCGATCAGGCCATCGCGCTGGTGGTAGTCGTTGCCGGTGTCCACGACCACGACGTCGCTGGCCACATCATCGAAGAGGTCCACGGGCGGGCTGGGAACGGCCTTCTCGGGGATGGTCACGACCACGACCTCCACGTCGCGTACCGCCTCGGGGACGGGGACGGCGGTCGTCCCGGCGACAGTGTCGGACGGTCCGCCTGGTCGTCTCCCGCCCCGACGCCCGAGGCGCCGCCTCGGGCGCGGGTCAGTCGATGACGGTGATGTACGAGCCGACGAGCGTCGCCGTCTGCTGGTCGACGCCGCCGTCGCGGCGTTCGCCGTGGTTCTCCTGGAAGTGCGCAAACGCCTTGGTAGAGGAGATCGGGTTCACATCGTCGTCGCCGTGGTCGTGGAAGGACACGTGGACGAAGGAGTTGTCCGCCAGCCGGAGCACGATGTAGCTGACATTGTCAGGCTTGGTCGTGGCGAGCTCAGCGAACACGCCCTCGACGCGTCGCTGGTTCTCGTCCGCCGCCTCGGCGGACGTGGTTGCGTAGCGGGTGACAAGACGCTTCTGCATTGATGCACTCCTTCTCGAATCGATTCCGGCCGGCTGAGGGTGGTTGCGTGGTGGACCGAGAGGTGGTTCCCGTGGGTTACGGCGTCGCGCCGGCCCTGGACTCCGCTTCGTGCGTGAGTCCCTGCGCAAACTGCGTGAACGACGGCGCGAGGTCAGGTATGGATTTCCAGATCACACCCCGACCACACCATCCGTCGAGCCGGCTCGAAATCGGTGACCTTCACCGGGAACGCCCGGCCGGGGTTGGCCTTGACGTGCACCTTGATTTTCGCGCCGGGCGCGATTGTGCCCTCGACGCCCGAGTCCCATCCGGTCATGCCCGGTGCGTCGGTGAGGACCGCCCAGATCGTCTCGGGGGGCGCCTGGATGTCAGCTGTGGCCTCGTAGAACTTCACGTTCTGCTCTCCATCTNNAAGATGGCGAGTTCCCTCCGCGGCGGGGATCCCTTCGGGGCCCTGGGCAACCCCCAACGACGCGCCATCGTGGAGTTGCTTGCATCCCGGCCGCGCTCCGTCCAGGAACTCGCCGACGGGCTCCCCATCAGCCGGCCGGCCGTCTCGCGTCACCTGCGCTTGCTGAGCACGGCCGGCCTGGTCCGCGACGAACAGGTCGGCACTCGCCGTCTCTATCGCCTGCACGAGACCGGCATCACCGCGGTGCGCAGCTACGTCGAGGACGTCTGGGGGTCGGCGGCCATCCGCTTCCGGCTGTTCGCGGAGAACACAACGGAGCCGCCGGATCGATGATCGAGCCCCTGCGACTGTCCTTCGAGGTCGCGTGCGATCCTGAGCGCGCCTTCTCTGTCTGGACGGAGCACATCTCGTCGTGGTGGCCGCCCGACCACACGGTGTCAGGCGAGCCTGGCACCCACGTGGTGCTCGAGCCACGTCTGGGCGGCAGAATCTACGAACGATCTCCGTCCGGACACGAGAGCGAGTGGGGCGAGGTCACGGCCTGGGAACCCCCGGGTCGTCTGGCGTACCTCTGGCACATCGGCGCCGACCGCGCTGACGCCACGGACGTCGAGATCGCCTTCGTCGAGGTTGCCGCATCCGTGACCCGCGTCGAGGTGGAGCACCGCGGCTGGGAGCGACTCGGCACGGAGCGCGGCCGGCAGCGGCGCGACGCCAACCATAGCGGCTGGGATCGCATCATCCCGGGATTCCGCGATCGCTGCGCCATCCAACCGGCCGCTGACGTACAGCGCGAATCCCGGGCGTCGTAGCCGGCGCGGCGACCGCGCCGCTGCGTGACGGTCGCGACCGTCGAGGAGACCATCGAGCAGGTCAGAGTCGGCCCGTGCACGACATCACCAGCTCTTCAACTCGCGACTGCTTCGCTGCCGCCACAGCCTGCATCACTGAGCTCGTCGCCCGAGTTCCCGACAGCGGCTGGGATGACCCGGCGCTCGGCGTGTGGAACGTCCGTGACCTGGTCGGACATACCGGTCGCGCTCTCTCAACGATTGAGGCGTACCTGGACAAGGAGCCGACCGGCGACGCCCTGGACGGTCCGGTCGCGTACTTCGTGGCGACCCGTGCCCTCTTGGCCGACGCCGATGCGGTCGCGCGCCGCGGCCGGATAGCTGGCGCCGCCCTGGGCGAGGACCCGGTGGCTGCGATCACCGACCTCGCGCTCCGCGTGACAGGGCTGGTCGACGTCACCGCCGACGGCGCGCTCGTGACCAGCCCGGTAGCGTCATCACACTCGTCGACTACCTGCCCACCCGCACCTTCGAGCTGACCGTCCACGGCCTCGACCTCGCCCGCACACTCGGAGTTGATCCGCCCCCATACCTCCAGCCTGCCGTGAGCGCCAGCCTCGAATTGGCGGGCCGCCTCGCTGGGACGCTCGACCACGCGCCGGACCTCCTGCTGCTCATCACCGGGCGAACCGGTCTGCGCGAGGGCATCAGCATCGTCTGAGGCGGGGTCGGCGACGAAGCGGCGTGGCGAGGGAGGGACCGTCATGCGGCGGTCCCTCCCTCTGTGTGTGAGATCAGCGCGGGCAGGGGTTGGGAATGATGCTCTGGTAGTCGTTGAAGGACGTCCTGGTCGCCCCGTTGAGCGTCAGGTACGTGACCTTGAGCAGCGAACCGTACTGCTGATGACCGCCGTAGGTGTTGGTGCTGAAGCCCGGGTAGGCCTGCCCGACCGTCCACGCGCAGCCTCCCAGCGCGGTTCCGGTCGAGTAGAACGGGTAGAACCGCGCGAGCGTGCCGTCGTCGGTGGGCGGAATGATCGTGCAGCCGGCACCCGTGGCCCCGCTGCAGGTACCCAGGTCCTGCTCGATCCTCGGCAGGTCGGTGTTGAACCCGACCGATGAGTAATTGATGTCGTAGTTCGGTCCGGTCCGCGGGCTCGTGAAGATGGTGGGAGTTGGCCGCGAGCTTGTGCCGTTGGGCCAGTCGCTCAGGTACGACGTGCCGTCATACCCGGTATTTGAACCCAGGCAACCGCCGATCTTGACCAGGCTCGATGCCGAAGCGGGGAAGCAACCCTGGTCCTCGGTATCTGCCGTCTCCTTGCTAGCTCGCAAGCCCTCCTTCCCGACGCACGAGAACGTGCTGGTGTCCACGTTGTCGCAGTAGTCGAAGTGGCCGATCTCCGTGTCAAATGCGACGTTGTAGGTCGCAGCTGCCCAGGGCACGGTGGTCTGGGTGCTGGAGGTCGAGTACATCGGATGGAAGTCGTAGGGGATGTTCTGGCACGCGGTGGACGGGCTGGGCGCGAACTTCACCTGACCGAACCCGTTGGCCGCGCTTGCGGTCATCGAGCCGGACTGGCCCGTCGTGGCGTCCTGGACTGTCGTCTGAAGGCCGTGCGCCGTGTCGTGCAGCGAGACGCTGAACGAGTCGCCCTGGTTCAGGAACAGGTCCTCGCCGTGGTTGGGAGTGCCTGAGGCCAATGGGTCGAAGCTGATCGGGTTTGGTGGCCCCTGTGGCTTGCCGCTCTTGGTCAGGTACGCGAAGTTGACGTACTCGACGCCGGTAGTGGCCGCGCACGTGGAGTTCAATAGCTGACCCGTGACCGGGTTCTCCGACAGGCTGTCGATGTTCAGGGACACGCACCATTGCGTGGCGGAGCAGGTGAAACCGTTCCATTGGTTGACGTATCCAGGTGCGTAGAACTGCAGCTCCATGTATGCCGTGCCGGCATGGTTGCGGCTCTTGGTCGGGTCGACGATGTTGCTGTTGCTGTCCGGGGCACACGTGCTGACCTGCTCGGGGTAGGACTGCGTGTCGCACATGGCCATGCCGAACCAGAAGGCCGCGTAGTACTGGAAGTCGTAATTCTTCTTGCCCGGGATGTTGCTCACCGCAGGCTCTGTCGGCAGCGTGCCGCGGTACTGCATCTCGTTCCCCGAACCGGCGGTGTTCGAGTAGAAGAGCGTGCTCGGCTCATCGTGGCCGACGTAATGGTTCTGCCCGAAGATGGTCTCCGAGTCGAAGACCTCCGTACACAGGAAGCGGCTTCCATTGCCGCAGTCGATGTGCGAGGCGGTCGGCGCCGTCGCCTTCGCCGGTGACGCACTGGCGGGAGCGACGTTCCCTCCGCCCAGGGCGGCGGAGACAGCCAGGGCGAGCACAAAGAACAGGACGGCGGTGCGCCGCCGCGAACGAGACATCACGGGGCATCCCCCAGCGAGATGGTGATGTCGGGGATCCTGTGCAGCGAGTTCCCCGCGCGGAGCGTCCACCTCCTACCGCTCTCGGCCCGGCCCACCCTACCAGCCGGGTGCGCGAAGAGCAACCCGGTGCGCCTGCCTTCTCAGTCTCGTCGCCAGCCGAATGCCTGCTAACGTCGGCCGGCGCCGCGGCGCGGCGCACGATGAGGAGGCTCCACGGCATGGCGGACGTGATCCGGGTCGTCGGTCTGCGCCAGACCTACGGCGACATCCACGCGCTCGACGGGCTCGACCTCGCGGTTCCCGAGGGGACGGTCACCGCGCTGCTCGGACCCAACGCCGATGAAGGATTCGCTGAGGTGGCCGGCATCGTCGCCGCCGGCGTCCCGCACCGTCTGCGCGGTAGCAGCGGCGTCGGCACTCTTCACGTACGCCGAACTGTTCGATGAGCCGGTCTCCGTGGCCTGAAACGAGTTGGGCACGCGCGACGTGGAGGCCGCCAAAGCCTTTTACGGCAAGGTCTTCGGCTGGACCACCAAGGGAGACAACTACGTCGAGTGGCAGCTCGATGGGAGGACGATCGGCGGCTGCAACGACATGAACGCCATCGGAATGCCTCCCCAGGTTCCGCCGCACTGGCTGGTGTACTTTGCGGTGAAGAGCACCGATGAGGCCGCTGACCGAGTCAAGGAGCTCGGCGGCTCAGTGAACATGGCGCCGATGGACATCCCCGGCATGGGTCGATTCGCCGTCGTCGCCGATCCCCAGGGTGCGGTGTTCGCGGCTTTCTCCGCCTGACGGGCGATCAATCCGCGACCCCCCGTAGAGTGGGGCTGTGACCGTTGTCCTCCTCACCGGCGCCACGCGTGGCATCGGCCGCGCCGCCGCCATCGAGATGGCGCGTCGGGGCGTCGAGCTGGGGATCGTCGGCAGGGACGCGGAGCGCGTCAAGGCTGCGGCCCACGATGCCATGGAAACCGGGGGTGGCGCCCCCGTCCACGAGTACGTGGCGGACCTCACGCTGATGGCCGAGGTGCGACGGCTGGCCGGCGAGGTACGCGGCCGCCACGAACACATCGATGTGCTGGCCAACAACGCCGGCGCAGTGTTCAGCACGCGCCGCGAAACGTCCGAGGGTTTCGAGGAGACCTTCGCGCTCAACCACCTGGCACCGTTCCTGCTCACCGAGCTTCTGCGGGATCGCCTTGTGGGCGGTCGCGTGGTCACCACGTCGTCCGATGCTCACAAGGGCGGCCTGCTCGATCTCGATGACCTGCAGTCGATCAGGTCCTTCTCGGGGATGCGGGTCTACGGAACCTCCAAGCTCTGCAACGTCCTGTTCACGCGCGAGTTGGCCAGGCGCGCCCCGGAGCTGCGTGCCAACTGCTTCCACCCGGGGGTCGTACGCTCGGGGTGGGGCAAGAACGACGGTCACGTTCTCAAGACCGGGCTGACCATTGTTGGGCCATTGCTGCGCACGCCCGAGCGAGGCGCCCGCTCCCTGGTGTGGCTGGCGCTCTCGAACGCCGCTGCCGGCATCACCGGCGAGTACGTCTTCGACGAGACGGTGCGCCAGCCCAGCGCCCAGGCGCAGGATGAGGCTCTCGCCCGGGGGCTGTGGGAGCGCAGCGCCGCCCTCGCCGGTATCGCCACAGGGACGGGCGCGGCCTGACCGCGTCCGCGCCTCTTCCACCTCCGAATCCGAGCTGACCGGTGTCGCCGTCAGTCGAGGTCGACCGCGTAGGCGGCGAGGGACCGGTTGTACCGGGTCAGGTGCGGAGCCAGCGCAGTCAGGGCCACCGAGACGGCCTCGCGCTCGCGTCCGACGCCGGTGAGCGCCAGCGCCAGGAACGCCCGGACGGCGTCGTCGAGGTCGTCAGAGCCAGCGTCCAGCTCGGCAGTGAGGAGGGCGACGCTCTCCTCCGCCCGACCGAGGTTGCGCAGAGAGCTGGCCAGCTGGATCACCGCCCGGCGGCGGCGACGCCCGCTGAGGCCTCCCGCGAGGGCCTGCTGATAACGATCGGCCGCCATGTCGGGGTGACCGGTCGAGTCGAGCGCTGAGGCGTATTCGAACAGCCCGGAGGGGTCTTCGTCCGGCAGCTCGGCGACGAGGTCGCGCGTCGCCTCGAGGAAATCGGCCGCAGGGACGTCGTCGATCGACGCCCAGAGGAGCGCCAGCCGCCTCTCCCAGTCTGGGTCACCCACCGCCGCAGAATGGCACAGGCGCGCCGACGGCGCGCTCAGCCTCCGGTTGACAGCATGCCGCGCACGTGGACCATGGTCACGCCGGGCACAGGGTGCTCGTCGAAGTCCGCCAGCACCGCCGGCGCCGCGGCAAGATCGATGCGACGCCGCACCAGCCGCTGGGGCGCCAGCGACCCGGCGGCGATCTCGGCCAGCATCTGGGGGTAGGCATGAGCGGCCATGCCGTGGCTGCCGATGACCTCGAGCTCACCGGCGATCACGGCGCCCATGGGGATCGGGGGCATCCCGTTCTCCCCAACCATGAGTCCCACCTGGACATGGCGTCCCCGCGTGCCCAGGCAGCGAATCGAGTCCTGGCAGGTGCCTGTGCTGCCCAGGGCGTCGATCGACACCCGCGCACCGCCGCCGCTGGCGTCGCGGACAGCCGCCACGACCTCACTCTCCATGGCGTTGACGGTCGCGGCTGCGCCCACCTCGCTGGCGATGCGCAGCGCCGCTGCCGACACGTCAACGGCGATGACCTGCGCCCCATGTGCCGCCGCGATCATCACCGCCGACAGGCCGACACCGCCGCACCCGTGAACCGCCACCCAATCGCCCGGCCGCGGGCGCCCGAGGTGCACGACGGCACGGTACGCGGTCGCGAACCGGCAGCCCAGGCTCGCGGCCGACTCGACGTCAACGCCCTCCGGGATGCGCACGAGGTTCACGTCAGCTCGATCGATGGCGACAAGATCGGCGAACGATCCCCAACCGGTGAAACCCGGCTGGAACTGGCGCTCGCAGACCTGATGATCGCCGCGCCGGCAGGTGTCGCACTCCCCGCATGCGCAGACGAACGGCACCGTGACCAGGTCCCCGGCGGACCAGTCGCGCACCTCGGGGCCCACCTCCGCGACCCGGCCCGCGAACTCGTGACCGGGCACGTGGGGGAGGTGAATGTCCGGGTCGTGTCCCATCCAGCCGTGCCAGTCGCTCCGGCACACGCCGGTGGCGACCACCTCGATGATCACGCCGGCCGCGGGGCACGCCGGGTCCGCGGCCGTGATCAGCCGAGGCAGCTGCTGGAAATGGTCGTAGAGCACCGCGCGCACGGGCAGTCAGCATCCCCGCCTGAGGAGGTCCCGCCGCGGCCGATCAACCGAGGTCCGCGCGGGCTGGTCACCGCTCTCATTCATGGCGCCGCCGATGCTGCCACAGGAGCGGCAGGGTCACGCGCCGGCATGACACAGTTCGGGGCGTCGATCAGGGACGGCAGCAAGGAGGCGCCATCGTGGAATGGAAACTGGAGCTCGTGGTCGTCCCAGTCTCCGACGTGGACCGGGCCAAGGCGTTCTACATCGAGAATGCAGGCTTCAACCTCGACGTCGACCACCGCGCCGGGGAGGACTTCCGGGTCGTGCAGCTGACCCCGCCGGGGTCGGCGTGCTCGATCGCGGTCATGCGCAACAGCGAGGCATCGGGCTCGCTCCAGGGATTGCAACTGGTGGTCACCGACATTGACGCCGCCCGCGCGCAACTCGCCCAGCGCGGTGTCGCGGTCAGCGATGTCTTCCACTTCGACGCCGGCGGCCAGGTGCCGGGACCCGACCCCGAGCGCCGCAGCTACGGCTCCTTCCTCGCCTTCAGCGATCCTGACGGCAACGGCTGGCTGGTCCAGGAGGTGAAGCGGGCCGACCCCGAAATCCCGGCGTGACGGTCGCTCGACCCAGCCGGCCATCGCAGTCCGGGCACGGCCTAGGCGCGCGCTCGGTGCGATGACGCCAGGATCGAGTCCCGGGCCTTGATCCCTGTCGCCAGCAGGTACGCATGGTGATAGCGATAGCCATCCTCGCCAAGCCCGGACATCACCGCCTCGATGCGTGCCTCGAACTGGCCGCGCTTGGTGCCGGCCAGGGCCCCGATGACGATGCGTGCCGCCGGCCAGCAGCGCATCATCTCGCGGTTCCAGGCGGCCACGTCCTCGGCACGCCCCCCCGTCACGACGTCGCCAAAGGTGACGTCGACAAACCCTGCCGCCCTCAGCGCCGCATCCACCTCGCGCCGGTCGGCCAACCCGGGGTAGCCGAGGAACTGCTCGGGAACTGTCACCGGCTGCTCACCCACGAAGTGCGCCAGTTCGTCGAGGAACGCCTCTTCCGCCGCCGTGGCCAGCCCCCGGCGCCTGCAGAAGAGGGCGAGCCGGCCACCCACCTTGAGGGTGCGATTGGCCTCAGCGATGATCGTGTGCGCGTCCGATTCGTAAGCGATTGACCGGGACAGAACGACGACGTCGAAGGTGTGGTCGCGGAAGATGACGTCGTCGCCGCTCATCTGGATGAGGTGTGTGTTGCGGGCCGCGCGTGAGCGCGCCACTTCCATCGATCGTTCAGGGATGTCGATGCTGACGACGGAGCCGCTGGGGCCGACCGCGTCACTCAGCGCTGTGGTCACGATGCCCGCGTCGCCCCCGATGTCCAGGCATGCGTCGCCGGCCTGGGGACGGGCGAATCCGGCGAGGCGGGTGGCCACCTCATCGTGCAGGCCGCCGGCCCACTGCTCGTCGTGGTCGGCGAAGGTGCCTAGGAACTCGGTCAGCGCGCGGTCGTAGCCGGTGCTCTTGCGCCGACCCGACATGCCCATTGTCTGACTCCGGTCGTACCTCCCTGAACGCTATAATCCTAGGCGTTGGCAGGGGCACCCCTCACTCGAGCCGTGTTTCACGCTGGGAGTGGCAAGGATGACTATCGAACCCGCGACCGGACGCTCCGCACGCCAGCGCAACGCCGCCGGCGGTGCTGGCGCAGGTTCGATCGTGCTCGGCCCCAACGACTCACTCCATGGATCGCTGCGCACCGACAGTGGGGTGACCGTCCTCGGATCGGTCGAGGGCGAGATCTTCGCTGGCGGTGACGTCGTTGTCGAGGCATCCGCGACCGTGATCGCATCGATAGAAGGCCGGAACATCGACATCCGCGGAACCGTCAAGGGCAACGTCACCAGCGCCAAGCGTTTGTCGCTTGGCGGTTCAGGGACGCTCCAGGGCGACGCGTCCGCCGCGCGCCTTGTCGTCGAGGGCGGTGCCACGCTCAACGGGAGCATCTCCATGAGCGGAGCCAAGGACGTCGATCTCAGCGACGACCTGGCGCACGCCGACTTCGAGGGCGAGACAGAGGTCAACGGCGAGCTCGTGGCCGTCAGCGACCACACCGACTGAACGACCCAACGAGCGGGGCGCCGCTGCCCTGAACGGTCGCGAGAACGCGGTCAGTCGTCGCCCGCTGCGGCATCGAGGCCGTCGGCGACGACGCGATCATCGGGCTCCAGGGTGAGGTTGGCGCCACGCGCCGCCAACTCGAGAAGTGTCGCGAAATCCTGGTCGCCGAAGCCCTGGCCGATGAGGCTGAGGACGATCTGATGGGTGAGCGCGGTCAGCGGGAGCGGCACGTCGAGCTGGCGCGCCGCCTCGAGGCCGAGCTCGAAATCCTTGCGCAGGAGATGGCCCGTGAACGTCGGCGTGTAGTCGAGATTGACGTACGCCGGCGTCTTGTAGCGGCTGAAGGTGGATCCCATGACGCTGTCGTTGATGAACGCCAGGTAGTCGGCACGCGAGATGCCGCCGCGCTCGGCGAGGACGGTCGTCTCGGCGAGAACCTGGGCGACGACGCCGAGGATGAGGTTGTGACAGATCTTGACCAGCCGGGCGGCCTCACCCTCGCCGACGTAGGACACGTTTCTTCCCAGCATCTTCAGGTATGGCAGTGCTCGCTCATAGGCGTCGCGTGGGCCGGAGACGGCGACGCTCAGCTTGCCGGCGCGCGCCACCTTGGGGTTTCCGCTCACCGGCGCCGCCAGAAGAGCCACACCGCGGTCCGCGGCTCGCGCCCGGATCTCGCTGGACACATCCATCGACACCGTGGATGCGTCGATGACCAGGGAAGGGACGTTCTCGCCGTCGGCGAGCAGCCCCTGCGGACCGGTCATGACTTCCTCGAAGTCCGCCGACCCGGCGACCATGGTGATGACGATGTCGCGGTCGGCGAGGTCCGCGGGACTGCTGACGACGCGCGCCCCGAGAGCGCTCAGCGGCTCCGCCTTGGCGCTGGTGCGGTTGTAGACGGTGAGGTCGCAGCCCTGCTCGAGCAGGCGCGTGGCCAGCACCGCGCCCATGCGGCCGACGCCGATCCAGCCGAGGGTCTGGCCATCAGGCGCTGGGGTGGTCATGTGCTGCCTCGTGGGTGACTCGGTGGATGGTGGTCTCCGCCTGGCTGTTCGGTTGCCGCAAACGATTGTTGAGCATAACCACCCAATTTCGGCACTGTCAACGCGAACGTTCGGACCTCACCCTTGACATTGGTTTCGACCTCGGCCTAGCATCCGCGCAATCGTTTGTTCAGCAGATCAGGGCTCGCAGCGGCGAGATTGGAGAGGACAATGCGAAGGCCTGTATTGACGACCGTGACCTCGATTCTCACCGTGTCCGCGCTTGGCCTGACCGCCTGCGGCAGCACCGGAGGCGGCAAGGGCGCGACAGCCCAGGCCGGCACGCCGATCACGATCGGCGTCTCCGTCTCGCTCACCGGCGACTTCTCCGGCGACGGCAAGGCCCTCGTCCAGGGCTACGACCTGTGGGCCCAGGATGAGAATGCCAAGGGCGGCCTGCTCGGCCACAAGGTGACCATGAAGTACGTGGACGACGCCAGCAGCACTCAGCAGGTTGTCACCAACTACCAGAACCTGATCACCCAGGACAAGGTGGCGCTGGTCTTCGGGCCCTTCAGCAGCCTGCTGACCATCCCCGCCTCCACGGTCACGAACCGTTTCGGGTACGCGTTCCCCGAGCCGGCCGGGGGCGGCCCCAGCGTCTTCACGCGCGGCATCAACTCGCTCTTCTTCGTACAGCCTGCGGCGGTCGAGGACAACCTCGTCAGCTTCACGCAGTGGGTGCTCTCGCTGCCGGCGAGCCAGCGCCCGGCGACGGCCGCGTATGCAACCGAGGACGATCCGTTCACCCAGCCCCAGGTGGACAGGGCCAGGGCGCTCCTCGAGGCGGCCGGCGTGAAGACGCTCTCCTACAAGGTGTACCCGGCGGAGGCGACCGACTGGACACCGCTCGCGCAGCAGGTGATCTCGGCCAACGCCGACGTTGTCATCCTCGGCACCCAGGAGCCGGACGGCGTGGCTTTCATCAAGGCGTTCCAGCAGCAGCAGTACAACCCCAAGGCGCTGATCGAGACGGCGGGACCCGACCAGGGCGCGGACTTCTCGGGCAAGGTCGGGGTGGCCAACACCGCTGGCGTGATGGTCCCGGCCGGCTGGTACGCCAGCGCCAAGACGTCGGGCAACGCCAAGTTCGTGACCGAGTTCACCGCCAAGTACGGCGGCGCACCCGGTGACATCTCCGGCGACGCCGCGGAGGCCTACAGCGTCGGTCAGGTCGTCGACCAGGCGGCGACCAAGGCCAACAGCATCGCCAACTCAGCCCTGATCACCGCGCTCCACAACGGCACGTATCAGACCGTCCAGGGTCCGATGGCCTTCGATGCCACCGGCAAGCCGAATGGCGCAACGTTCCTCGTGCAATGGCAGAACGGCACTCCGGTTCCCGTGTACCCGGCGGCCGCCGCCATCGCGCAGCCCCTCTACCCGAAGCCCAATTTCGGCTCGTGACCAAGGGGCCCTTGTGACCCTCGTCCCACAGGCGATCATCCTCGGCATCCTGACCGGCGGGGTGTACGCGCTGATGGCGTCGGGCCTCACGCTGATCTTCGGCGTGATGCAGATCATCAACGTCGGGCATGGAGCCCTGGTGATCCTCGGCGCCTATCTCAGCTTCGCACTCCTCCGGTCGCTGCACATCGATCCCTTCCTGAGCCTGGTGGTCACGATGCCGGCGATGTTCGTCCTCGGCGTGGTCATGCAGGTGGTGTTCGTGCGACCCCTCAAGGGTGACCGCGAGGCGCTGTCGGTGCTGGTCACCTATGCCCTCGCCCTGGGAATCGAGGGCCTTCTCGGCTTCTTCTTCACCAACAACTACCAGCAGCTGAATGCCTGGTACGAGACCGCGTCGATCCGGCTGTTCAACTTTCGCATCGCGTACGTCTACATCTTCGGGTTCGCCCTCTGCCTGGCCATCCTTGGCGGCATCTTCTGGATGCTCTACCGAACCACCTTCGGCAGGGCGATACGCGCCACCATGCTCAACCGCACTGCCGCGCAGCTGGTGGGCGTTGACGTCGACCGCGTCTCAGCACTGGCGTTCGGCGTCGGCGTGGCCAGCGCCGCCGCCGGCGGCGTGGTCTTCGGCATCACCAACGTGTTCAACCCGGGCAGCCACTACGACCTGATCTCCCGGCTGCTGACGATCATCGTCCTCGGTGGGCTCGGCAGCCTTCGCGGGGCCATCGTCGGGGCGATGGTGATGCTGGTCACCACCGACGTGACCGCGGTGGTCATCTCCCCGGTCTGGTCCAGCTTCGTCTTCTTCGTGATCCTGGTCTGCGTGCTCGTGGTGCGACCGCAGGGGCTGTATGGCGTCACTGTGCGAGACCGCGCATGACCCCGGCGCGCCGGACCTCCGCGCTCAAGGGCGGCGCGCTCCTCGTCGTTGTGGTGCTCGCGCTCCTTGTGCCGGTGTTCGCCCCCGACCCGGCCACCACCAACATCGCCGTCTTCACCACCATGTATGTCGGGCTGGCGACCGCGTGGAACATCATGGGCGGCTACACCGGGTACATCTCGCTCGGCCACGCCGCCTTCTTCGGCTTCGGCTCCTACGCGCTCGGGCTTCTCCTGGCCCACCTCGGCATCGCCGCTGGGTACACGCCGTTCCTGTTCGTGCCGGTGGCCGGCATCCTCACCGTGGTCATCGCGCTGGCGATCGGCTGGATCGCGCTGCGCACCCGCGCGGCCACCTTCGTCATCGTGACCATCGCGTGCATGTTCCTGCTCCAGCTGCTCGCCGAGAACCTCGTCAGCCTCACCGGTGGAGGCTCGGGCCTGAGTTTCCCCGTGCCGACCTGGAGCGGCGACTTCTTCAACACCCCGTACTACTACGCGATGCTTGTGCTGGCGCTGGTCGGTCTGGCCGTGTCGGCGGGGATCCGCCGCTCCAAGTTCGGCCTCGGGCTGCTGGCCATCCGCGACGACGAGGACAAGGCGCTGGCGGTGGGCGTGCCGGCGCGTGGATTCAAGCTCACCGCATTCGTCATCAGTGCAGCACTGGTCGGCATGATCGGCGCCGTCTACGGGTACTACGTGACCTACATCTACCCGCAGTTCGTCATCGATCCCCTAGTGGGAATCTCGATGGTGTTGATGGTGTTCCTCGGCGGACTGGGAACGCTGTGGGGACCGGTCGTCGGAGCTCTCATCCTGGAGCCCGCGCAGTTGTGGCTCTCCTACAACTTCGGTGCCAGCCGCCTCTACCTGGTCTTCTACGCGGCCGTCTTCCTGGTTGTGATTCTGCTGCTGCCGCGCGGCATCGTGCCCTCGGTCACCGACCTCGTCGTGCGCTGGCGTCACGGCAGCACCGCCGGGCCGACCGGCGGGTCGTCCGAGACGCGAGAAGCCCTGGCGGCACCCGGGGTTCGATCGCCGTGAGCCTTCTCGAGGTCGACAACCTCTCCAAGAGGTTCGGTGGTGTGACCGCCGTCGACGGCTGCACGCTCTCGGTGGAGCCGGGCAGCATCACGGCGCTGATCGGACCCAACGGCTCGGGCAAGACCACCGTGTTCAACCTGATCACCGGCTTCGCCTCGCACGACTCCGGCGACGTCCGTTTCCAGGCTCGGTCGATCGCCGGGTTGTCCCCCGACCGGATCTATGGGCTGGGCATCGCACGCACGTTCCAATTGGCACGCATCTTCCCGCGTCTCACCGCCCTCGAGAACATGCTGGTCCCGGTGCGCAGGGCGGGATTGCGAGGCCTGTTCTCACGCGGCCAGTGGCACGAGGAGAAGGCCCGGGCGATGGAGATGCTGACCTTCATGGACATCAGCCACGTGGCCGCCTCGCTGGGTGGCTCGCTGTCGTACGGCCAGCGCAAGTTGCTCGAGCTTGCCGCCGTGATGATGGCCCGGCCGCAACTGGTGCTCCTCGACGAGCCGGCAGGCGGCGTCAACCCGGCCCTGCTCGAACGCATCGGCGAGCACATTCGNNTACCTGGGCGCCTGAATGACAGCGCTTCTTGAACTGCAGGGGGTCACCGTCGGATACGGCGGAGGCGACGTCCTCCACGATCTGAGCCTGGTCGTCGAGGAGGGTGGCATCACCTGCATCGTGGGCCCCAACGGCGCGGGCAAGTCGACGGTGCTCCGCCTCGTGAGCGGGCTGCTGCATCCCCGCCTCGGCGGTGTGCGGTTCTCCGGCGAGTCCATTGTCGGCCTCAGCCCTCGCGTCATCCTCCGCCGCGGCATCGTCCAGGTGCCGCAGGAGCGAAGCCTCTTCCCCACGATGACCGTCTGGGAGAACGTGCGCATGGGGGCATATACGATCGCGGACCGTGCCCTCATCGACCGGCGCATGAGCGAGGTGTGCGAGCGGTTCCCGATCGTGCATGAGCGCCGCGACGAGCGTGCCGCCGCCCTGTCGGGAGGCCAGCAGAAGATCGTGGAGTTCGCGCGGGCGCTGATGCTCGACCCTGCCCTACTGATTCTCGACGAGCCGTCCATGGGACTCGACCCCAAGACGCACGCCACGGTGTTCGACCTGATTCGCGATATGAACGCGGCAGGCCGGACCATCCTGCTGGTCGAGCAGAACGCGCGCTCCGGGCTCGGCCTCGCCACCCACGGGGTGGTGCTGGAGAGCGGTCGTGTCCGCCTCGAGGGAAGCGGCTCCGAGGTGTTGAACAACAGTGAGATCGGCCGTCTTTTCCTCGGCGCGCCGGCGTGATGAGCCAGCGCCGCCTGCGCCACCAACGTGACCTCCAGGAGATGTGAGATGACTGTGGACACACCGAACCGCGTGCAGATGGCGGCGGGGCACTGGCGCCCACGGTTCGTCGCCAACGGCATCGACGTCAACGACTTCGAGACCGTCCTGGCCAAAACCACCGAGTGGGCCGACTGGGGGCCGAATTGGCGCGATGCCGGGGCCGTGCACGAACAACTCGGACGCGATGCAGAGGAGCATGGCCACACCGTGTCGGCCACCGCGGCGTACCAGCGCGCCGCGTGGTGCTACCACCTTGGCAAATTCCTCTGGTTCGAGGATCCCCAGGTGCACGCGCACCTGCGCGACCGCGCCGTGGCTGTGTACCGGAAGGCTCTCGCCCACCTCGAGCCGCCTGCTGAGCGCCTCGAGGTCCCCTTCGAGGGCCACGTCATCCCCGGCCACCTGCGCCGCCCTTCCGGAGTCGAACGCCCACCGCTCGTTCTGATCGTGCCCGGGCTCGACTCGTCGAAGGAGGAGATGTTCACGATCGAGGACGAATTCCTGCGGCGCGGCATGGCCACCCTGTCCATCGACGGCCCCGGACAGTCCGAGAACTCCGTGCACTTCGCCATCCGACCCAATTGGGAGACGGTGATCACCCCGCTCCTCGACCACCTCGAGTCCCTCGGGCTCGACGGCGAGTTCGGCCGGGTGGGGCTGATGGGCATCAGCATGGGCGCGATCTACGGCCCGCGGGCGGCCGCCTACGAGCCGCGACTGGCCGCCGTGGTGGGGTTGGCCGGGCCGTACAACCTCGGCGACTGCTGGGACGCCCTCAACCCGCTGACGCGCGGCGGCTACATCTTCTACACAAAGTCGGCGGACGAAGCGGAGGCGCGCCAGAAGGCATACACCCTCAACCTCGAGGGAATCCTCGACAGGGTGACCCAACCGCTGCTGGTGATCCACGGCGCACGCGACCGGCTGTTCCCCCCCGACCAGGCTGAGCGCATCGCACGCGAGGCGCCCAATTCAACGCTCGTGATGTACCCGGACGGCAACCACGTGTGCAACAACATCGCCTACAAGTACCGTCCGTTGATGGCCGACTGGATGAGCGAGAACCTGCGCTAGNNCTAGCCCTGCGCTCATGCCATCGCCGGCTCGGGCTTGATGACGCCGAGCGCAGCCCCTCCGGCGAGCAGCGCCGCGAATGCCTCCGGCTCGACGGCACGACTGAAGAGCTGGCCCTGGGCGCGATCGCAGCCATGCTCGCGGAGGAAGTCAGCTTGCGATGCTGTCTCGACCCCCGCAGCGACCACGTTCAGTTGGAGCGCACGAGCGATGCCGAGGATGTGCTCCGCGAGTGTCGATCCCGGCGTGGCAGCGCCCAATTCGTCGATGAAAACCTTGTGGACCTTGAGAATGTCGACGGGCAGCGCGCGCAGCCGCGACAATGCCGAGTTCCCGGCGCCGAAATCATTCACGGCCAGCTGCACGCCCAGGGCCTTGAGCTTGTCCAGGGTGACCACCACCGCGCTGGAGTCTGCGATCAACGCGCCCTCGCTGAGGTCCAACTCGAGGCTGCCGGCCGGAAAGCCGGTGTCCTGCAGCGTGCTGGCCACCATCAGAACGAAGTCGGGCCTGCCGAGGTTGCTGCTCGACAAGTTGACGGCGATGCGCACAAGCGGCAGGCCTGCCGCGCCCCACGCGCCGGCCTGGAGGCACGCCTGGTGCAGGACGAAGGCGTCGATGCGCTCAGCAAGGTGAAGCTCCTCCGCAAGGGCCATGAACACCGCCGGGGCCACCCACCCTCGAAGCGGGTGCGGCCATCGGGCGAGCGCTTCGGCACCGACGATGACCCCACTCTGCATGTCGACGATCGGCTGGTAGTGGACCTCGATGGTGCCGGCCTCGATTGCGGCTCGGAGCTCATCGCCGAGCTGCAGCCGATCGAGCCGATCGACGCGCATTGCTTGCGTGAAGACACGGTACTGGCCCTTCCCGCTCCGCTTCGCGAAGTACATGGCGAGGTCGGCATCGCCAAGCAGGGTCTCGGCGTTGACCCGAGCGCGAGTCGATGAGGCGATGCCGACGCTGGCGCCGGGTGCGACGACACCCTTGCCGTCGACAAAGTACGGCTCCTGCAGCGCGCTGAGCAGGCGCTCGGTAACGGCCGCCGCCGCCTGGCTGGTTGTTCCCTCGAGGAGCACGGCGAACTCGTCGCCACCCAGGCGCGCCACGGTGTCCTGCGGGCGCACGGCGGCGACCAGTCTCTGCGCCACCGCCACCAGGAACTTGTCACCGCCCTGGTGACCGAAGGTGTCGTTGATCCTCTTGAAGTCGTCGAGGTCGATGTACAGCACGCTGTCGACGCGCGAGCCCTGGCCGGCCGCTGCCGCGGACCGTTCCGTACGCTGCCTCAACAACTCGCGGTTGGGAAGCCCCGTCAGTGGGTCGTGCAGGGCTTGGAACGTGAGTTGCTTCTCATGCTCGTGGCGTTCACTGATGTCGCTGATGTTGAGAACCATTCCAGCCACGGCCGGGTCGTCGAAGCGATTGGTCAACCTGGCCCACACGTGGCGCCAGCTACCGTCGCGGTGCTTGAGCCTGGCCTCGACCTCGAGTGTCGACCCGGCAGGCTCGGCCATGCCACGGTTCCACGCCGCACTGAATCGTCCGACGTCGTCCGGGTGCACGATGTCGGTCAGGCGAGGGACGGCATCGCCGGCGCTGTCCACGAATTCGCGGAACAGGGGCGTGGCGAAACCGATGGCACCGTCGGTGCCGACCACCAGGATCGCGTCGCTTGCGTTCTCGACCAGCGCCGCGAGTCGCCGTTCGCGCGCCCGAACGGCGTCGCGCTCCTGCTCCAGTTGGTCGGCCATCTTGTCAAACGCCTGGCCGAGATCGCCGATCTCATCGGAACGTCCACCCGCGATGCGGTGGCGCAGATCCCCGGCCGCGAGGCGGGCTGTGGCCCGGTTGAGCGCGCCGAGAGGTCGAAGAACAGAACGGGCCAGCCTGCTCGTCGACCAGATCGCGATGGACATGCCGGCCGCCAGGGCGATCGCCACAGCGATCGCAGACGACCGTATCGCGGCATCTCGCGACTGCTGCAGGTCGAGCACAATGGCAGCTCCAGACGTCTCCAGGATGGTCAGCCGATCGATGAGTGAGGAGAGGTCGGAGTCGAGGTACGAGGCGAGCGCGGTCGCGCGAGTCGGGTCGACGGTGCCCGACTGTCGCAGTCGTCGGATCGCAACCCGGTACGCGCTCGTCTTCTTCCACTCGGCGTCGGCGGTTGAGAGGGCGTTCACCTGGTCGGCGGTGAGACCGGTCTGCGCCGCCAGAGTGCGGAAATCGGCATCTACGTCATTCTCCGAAGCCGACATCGTGGTCACGTCGGCGGAGCCATGTCCGACCAGGACGTTGAGGGCATTGAAGCCGAAGGACTGGGCACTTGCCTCAAGCCCGGCCACCTGGCTGGTCAGCTGTTGCGCTCTGTCCAGCGCGACGGAGGTGTTGCTGGTGACCACCAGGCCGGCTCCGGAGACAGCGGCCAAACCTGCGAGCGGCAACATCATCGCCATACCCGCCCGGCGGAAGCGCGGTTTCAGCCGTCGCCCCGTCAACCGGCTGAACCAGGTGCGCATCTCCTCGATCTCCAATCGCAGGACGGGACGGCTGCCGTGGGCAGGAGCCCGTTGCACAAGGCGCGACAATGTCGCGTGCACTGCGATTGTCGACGCCCGGAATCACATCCCGGAGCGCCGCGACCACTCCGTTGGATGATGGTGCACGGCCGTGCCGGTTGCCGCCTGCCGCTCCCAGCGCGCAACGAGTTGCGCGCGCCACCTCAGTTCAGGTGGTTCGGGAGGGCTCGTGCCGCTGGGTGGTGCCACGCACCATCAACTCGACCGGGAGCAGGGTGCTCCGCCGAGCCCGAACGGACGGTTGACCGCGCAAAAGGGCGAGCAACTCGTTGGCAGCCATCCGCCCCATCTCCTCGAGCGGCAACCTGACCGTGGTCAGCGGAGGGGTCAGCCGATCGACAAATGGCATGTCGTTGAATCCGGTGAGGGACACGTCCTCCGGGCAGCGCACGCCGGCGGCGCGAAGAGCATCCAGCGCACCCAGTGCAATGAGGTCATTGCCTGCGACCACCCCGCTGAATCGATCTGGTCCCGCCAGGACGGCCGTCATCCCGTCGAACCCGGCCGCCTCGGTGAACGCGCCGGTGACCCGAACATGGGCGTCGCCGCCCGGCAGCGAGTCCGCCCGCAACGCGGACTCGAAGGCCTCAGCTCGGTCGCGGCCAGTCGAGAGATGCTGCGGGCCCGCAAGATGCAACAGGCGCCGGTGACCGAGGCCGCGGAGGTGCTGTACTGCCATGGCGATCCCCGCACGCTCATCACCCCCGACGTACGGCCAGCGACCGCGCCGGGTGTTACGGTTGGCGAGGACCGCGGCGACACCGCGGTCGTCGAGGTCTTCGAGGAGCGGGTCGTCCCACTCGGCGGTGGCGATGATGAAGCCGTCGGCCCCTCGCGCCAACAGGGACTCAACCTGGCTGCGTGGGCCTCGGATGTCGTTGTTGGTATCGCTGAGCACGACGGTGTACCCGGCGGTCGTCAGGACCTGCTCGGCGCCGCGCAGAATCAACGAGAAGAGCGGATTGGTGATGTCGGGCACCACCACGCCCACAAGGTACGACCGGGCTGTGCGCAGGCCACGGGCGTGCGCGTTGGGCACGTAGCCGAGCCGCTCGGCCGCTCGCGCCACTCGACGCACGGTGTCACGGCTCACGTGCCGCTGCGTGTTCGGGTTCAGTGCCCTGCTGGCCGTCCCCGCGTGGACACCCGCTGCCTTGGCAACATCTGCGAGCTTGACCCGTTCCACCAGAGAAGGATAGGCAACCGAACGGGTTTCGACAATCGATTGCTGCACCAGCCTCGCGGACCCGGGGCGAGGTCGCGTCCCGTACAATTTGGCCAATCGATTGCGGTAAGGAGTATGTCGCGTGGCGAGGTTGACCCCACTCGACAGCACGGATGCTCTGAGGGGCCGCGCCGACCTCCCGCCCACCATCCGTGCCGGCTTCGATCCCGGCACGCGAGGAGACATGCGATGAGCCCTCTGACTGGCGTTGTTCCCCCCAGCCCGGGGCGCATGAACGTCGATTTCGAGGAGCGCGTCGACTTCACGCGCCTGCGCTCCTACAGGCTGGCGCGTGCCCGCGCCGCGCTCGACGCGTCGGACCTCGGCGCCGTGCTCCTGTTCGACGTCAACAACATCCGCTACGTGTCGGCGACGATGATCGGCGAGTGGGCCCGCGACAAGGTGGCCCGCTATGTGCTGCTGACCCGCGGCGGCGAGCCCATCGTGTGGGACTTCGGGTCGGCTGCCAAGCACCATCGGTTGTTCGCGCCGTGGATCCGCCCCGAGAACAGCCGTGCCGGCATGCTCGGCCTGCGTGGGGCGGTCGCACCGGACGCCGGGCTGATGGTGCGGGCCGTCGCCGAGATCAAGGCCGAGCTGACCGCGGCAGGCGTTGCCGGGATGCCGCTCGGCGTCGACATCGCCGAGACGCCGATGCTCCTCGAGCTGCAACGCGCGGGCATCGAGGTTCGCGATGCGCAGCAGGTGATGCTCGACGCCCGCCTGATCAAATCCGCCGACGAGATCACCCTGCTCTCCACAGCCGCCGCGATGGTCGACGGCGTCTACCAGGACATCGCCGAGGCGCTCAAGCCGGGCGTGCGCGAGAACGAGATCGTGGCCCTGGCCAACAAGCGCCTCTACGAGATGGGGTCCGACGATGTCGAGGCGATCAACGCCGTCTCCGGCGAACGCTGCAACCCGCATCCCCACAACTTCTCCGACCGCCTCATCCGTCCCGGTGACCAGGCGTACTTCGACATCATCCAGTCGTTCAACGGCTACCGCACCTGTTACTACCGCACCTTCGCGGTGGGCCGGTCGAGCCAATCGCAGCGAGACGCCTACGCGCAGGCCCGGGAGTGGATCGACGCCGCCATCGAGTTGGTCAAGCCGGGCACCACGACAGACCAGATCGCCACCCTGTGGCCGAGGGCGACCGACTTCGGTTTCAACAGCGAGATGGAAGCGTTCGGACTGCAGTTCGGCCACGGCCTGGGGCTGGGCCTCCACGAGCGGCCCATCATCTCGCGCCTCAACTCGCTGGAGAACCCCATCGAACTGCAGGAGGGCATGGTCTTCGCCCTGGAGACGTACTGCCCCGCAAGCGACGGCCAGTCCGCGGCGCGCATCGAAGAGGAGGTCGTGATCACAGCCGACGGCTGCGCCCTGCTCACCCTCTTCCCCGCCGAGGAGCTGTTCGTCACCAACAGGTATTAGCCGGCCGCCATCCGCCACCAGAGGAAGCACCCACATGTCCGCACCGACCGACGACATCACCGTGGCGAAAGGACCGCCGGGGGTCGACCCGGCCATCCTGCACCGTCCCGGCGGCAGTGTCGACGCCCCCACGCAACTTGCCCTGTACCGCCAGATGGTGCGTATGCGCAAGTTCGAGAAGCGTGCCTATGACCTGTTCCTGCAGAACCTCGTCAAGGGCACGAGCCATCTCTCGCTCGGGCAGGAGGCGATCGCCGCGGCCTTTGGCGTGGCCATGGACGAGAAGGACTATACCTTCGCAACCTATCGCGGTCATGCGCACACCCTGGCCCGGGGCACGTCGATGACCGGGGTGATGGGCGAGCTCCTGGGGCGCAGCTGCGGCGTCCTCTCGGGCAAGGGCGGGTCGATGCACCTCACCGACGTCAAACGCGGCGTGATGGGCTCCTATGCGATCGTCGGCGCTCACCTGACCATCGCGCTGGGAGCCGCGTGGTCGGCCAAGCATCGTGGCGACCCGCGCGTTGCGGTGGCCTTCTTCGGTGACGGCACGACCAACATCGGCGCCTTCCACGAGTCCCTCAACCTCGCCGCGGTGTGGAAGCTGCCCGTCGTGTTCGTGTGTGAGAACAACCTCTACATGGAGTACACACCGATCCGCACCGTCACCGCGGTCGACAACCCCGCCGCCGATCGCGCTTCGGCGTACGGCCTCGACAGCATCGTCGTCGACGGCAACGACGCCGACGCCATGTACCTCACCGCTCGCGAGTGCCTGGAGCGCGCCCGGAGTGGCGGCGGTCCCTCGCTGATCGAGGCGCGCACCTATCGCACCAGCGGTCACTCACGGGCCGATCCCGGCAAGTACAAGCCCGAGGAGGAGGTGGCCGCGTGGGCCGCGTACGACCCGATCGACCTGTACCGCGCGCGCCTCCTCGCCCACGGGGTCGGCGAGGCTGACCTCGACGCCGTCGACGAGACCGCTGACAGCGACGTTCAGACCGCCACCGTTGAAGCCCAGGCCTCTCCGCCGCCGGGGCTCGACCTGCTCATGCACCACGTCTGGTCGGATGGAGGCTCGTCATGGCGGAACTGAGCTATCGCGACGCCGTGTCGCGAGCGATCGCGCAGGAGATGGACCGCGACCCGTCCGTCGTGCTCCTCGGCGAGGACATCGGCGCCGCGGGGGGCGTCTTCAAGGCCACCGTGGGGTTGCTCGAGCGCTTCGGCCCCGAGCGGGTCCGTGACACCCCCATCTCCGAGCAGGCCATCCTCGGCGCCGCCATGGGAGCGGCCATGACCGGGCTTCGACCGATCGCGGAGATCATGTTCGCGGACTTCTTCGCCGTCTGCTGGGACATCGTCGCCAACCAGATCGCCAAGAGCTCCTACATGACCGCGGGACAGGTGAGCTTCCCGCTGGTGATCAGGTCGGGTAACGGCGGGGGGCTGCGCTTCGGGGCCCAGCACTCCCAGGCGGTCGAGAACTGGGCGATGGCCATCCCCGGGCTCAAGGTGGTGGCGCCGTCCAACCCGGCCGACGTCATCGGCCTGTTCGCGGCCGCGGTGCGCGACCCCGACCCGGTGATGTTCTTCGAGGCCAAGGGCCTCTACGCCACCAAGGGTGAGGTGCCCGACGGCGAGCTGGTCGACACCCTGGGCACGGCCAAGGTGCTGCGCTCCGGTACGGACGCCACCATCGTCGCCCTCGCAGCGATGGTGCCTCGCGCCCTTGCCGCCGCCGAGGTGCTGGCCGCGCGGGGGATCGACTCCACCGTCGTCGACGTGCGCAGCCTGGTGCCGCTCGACACGCAGACCATCCTCCGCGAGGTCTCCGCCACCGGGAGGATGTTCACCGTCGAGGAGAACCCGCGCCTGTGCGGCTGGGGTGCCGAGCTGGTGTCGATCGTCGCCGAGGAGTGCTTCGACGACCTCGACGGACCGCCGCTGCGCATCACGACGCCGCACATCCCGCTACCTTCCGCTGATGCGCTCGAGGACTTGGCGATCCCGTCCGTCGAGCGGATCATCAGCACCATTGAGAGGGCGATGCAGTCATGAGCACCACACTGCAACCTGAGGCCGTGAGCGCGCCGACCCAGCTGCTGGTCGGCGGCCTGTGGGTGGACTCCTCGGACGGGATGACCTTCGAGGTCGAGGACCCCGCCACGGGCGAGGTGATCGCCGTCGTCGCCGACGGCTCGGTGGAGGACGGGCTCGCCGCTGTGAGCGCGGCCTACGAGGCGCTCCCAGGATGGTCGGCGACACCGCCGAGGCAACGCGGCGAGGTGCTTCGGCGCATGTTCGACCTCATGACCGAGCGCACCGAGGAGCTGGCGCGACTCATCGTCAGGGAGAACGGCAAGGCCCTCCCCGACGCACGTGGCGAGGTCACCTACGCCGCCGAGTTCTTCCGCTGGTTCGCCGAGGAGGCCGTGCGCGGCGGCGGTGACCTGCACACGGCTCCCTCGGGTGCCAACCGGATCCTGGTGTTGCGCCAGCCGATCGGGGTGAGCGTGCTGGTGACACCGTGGAACTTCCCTGCGGCGATGGCCACCCGCAAGATCGGCCCGGCGCTGGCGGCGGGGTGCACTGTGGTGCTCAAGCCGGCATCGGACACGCCGCTGACAGCGCTCGCGCTCGGAGCCCTGCTCGGCGATGCGGGCGTCCCCGCCGGTGTGGTCAACGTGCTGCCCTCGCGGCGCTCAGGGCCTGTGGTGGGAGCCATGCTCCACGACCCCCGGGTGCGCAAGCTCTCCTTCACGGGGTCCACCGCGGTGGGCCGCGGCCTGCTTCACCAGGCGGCCGACTGCGTGGTCAGCTGCTCCATGGAGCTGGGCGGCAACGCCCCGTTCATCGTCTTCGATGACGCCGACATCGAAGCCGCGGTCGCCGGCGCGATGGTCGCCAAGATGCGCAACGGCGGCGAGGCCTGCACCGCCGCCAATCGTTTCCTGGTGCAGCGTGGTATCGCGGCCGACTTCGGGCGACGGCTCGCCGAGGCCATGGGTGCGATGCGCATGGGCCGAGGCCTCGACGAGGGCGTGCAACTGGGTCCCCTGGTCAACGCCGCCAGCCGCGACAAGGTCGCCGAATTGGTCGATGGCGCCGTTCGTGACGGCGCCCGTGTTGTGGTCGGCGCCGGCGCCCCCGCCGGCCCGGGCTACTTCTACTCCCCCACGGTGCTCGTCGACGTGCCGTCGAGCGCGGCAATCCTCCGCGAGGAGATCTTCGGGCCCGTCGCGCCGCTTGTCGCGTTCGACACTGAGCAGGAGGCTGTCGAGCTCGCCAACGACACCGAGTACGGCCTGGTCGCGTACGTGTACACGAGCGACCTGCGCCGCGGTCTCCGGGTCAGCGAGGCGCTGGAATCCGGAATGGTGGGCCTCAACCGAGCGCTAGTCTCCGACCCCGCCGCCCCCTTCGGCGGGGTGAAGCAGAGCGGTCTCGGGCGCGAGGGCGGCCATGACGGGCTCCTCGAGTTCATGGAGAGCAAGTACGTCGCGGTGACCTGGTGAGGGTCCCCGTGGTCATGCCCCAGCTCGGCGAGACGGTGAGCGAGGGGACGATCACGCGATGGCTGCGCGGCCAGGGAGACACGGTGGCGGCCGACGAGCCCCTCGTCGAGATCGCCACCGACAAGGTGTCGATGGAGGTGCCCACGCTGCGCGCCGGCGTGTTGCTCGAGGTCCTCGTCAAAGAGGGCGAGACGGTGCCGGTCGGAGCTGCCCTGGCGTGGCTGGAGGTGGACGGCGAGGACGCTCGGGCAACCGTGGCCGCCGAGCCAGTGGCGGCCGAGCCAGTGGCGGCCGAGCCAGTGGCGGCCGAGCCAGTGGCGGCCGAGCCAGTGGCGGCCGAGCCAGTGGCGGCCGACGGCACCGCGGCGGCCGACTCGGCGAACGCGACCCCGGCCGCGCGAGCTGACCTGGGCGAACGCCGTCCGTCGCCGCTGATCAGGCGCCTGCTCGAGGAGGCCGGCCTGACCGCCGCGGATGTGAAACCGAGCGGACCGGGCGGCCGCATCACCCGCGAAGACGTGAGCGCCGCGGTGGCCGCCCGGTTGGCGGCTCCGAGCACGCCGGAGCCCGCGCCGGCGCCGCCGAAGAGGGATCCCGGGGGCGATCACACCCAGCCGCTCAGCCGCGTGCGCGCGGTGATCGCCGAGCGCATGGTGACGTCCCTGCATACCTCGGCTCAGCTCACCAGCGTCGTCGAGGTGGACGTCACCCGCATCGCCCAGCTGCGCGTGCGCGCCGGGTCGGCTGCGGCGCGCGGCGTCAAGCTCTCATACCTGCCGTTCTTCGCACGGGCAGCCGTGGAGGCCCTGGAAGCACAACCGGACCTCAACGCCTCCGTCGACACCGCGGCCGGCACGGTCAGCCACCACAGTGCCATCCACCTCGCCGTTGCCGTCGACACGGAGCGCGGCCTGCTCGCCCCAGTCATCCGCGACGCCGGCCGGCTCTCGCTCGTCGGCATTGCGATGGCCATCGCCGACGTGGCGGCGCGCACACGAGACGGCACGATCACCGCCGACGAGCTGTCAGGGGGCACCTTCACGATCACCAACACAGGCAGCCGCGGCGCCCTCTTCGACACCCCGATCATCAACCAGCCCCAGGTGGCCATCCTCGGCACCGGCGCGGTGGTTCGACGGCCGGTGGTGGTCACCGACCCCGACAACGGCGCGGAGGCCATCGCGATCCGCTCGATGGCGTTCCTGGCCCTCACCTACGACCATCGACTCATCGACGGAGCCGCCGCCGCGAAGTTCCTGGTCGCCGTCAGGAAGCGCCTCGAGGAGGGACGGTTCTCGCCCGACCTGGGCTTGTCCGAGTCCTGACCGAGCCCTCAACGACGGCGCGCTGAGGAGCGTCAGCCGGCGGGAGCCGGCGCCCCGCCGAACCCGCCGAAGCCGCCCCCACCGCCCCCACCGAACCCACCGAAGCCGCCGGATCGAGTGAATGTGCATGAGCCGCCGGCGTCCGTCGGCTGGATGGTCAGGGCGGTGGCCTGGACCGCGCCGCCGGCGTTCTTGGGGCCGACGGCCCGGACGCAGCTGTCAACGGTGAGGTCAGCCGCCGTTGCGGGCGACGACTCGGTCACCGACAGGGTGGTGGGCACCGTCGCGGATTGTGTGGCGCCAGCCGTGCTGGTCACCGTGATGGTGGTCCCGGCCACGGCGCTGACCAGCCCGGCCACAAGGGCGGTGTTGGGATTGGGCGTGGGCACCCCGGAACTCGACGGGCGTGGAATGTTGCTGGGGAAGGCTCGCGGCGACCCACCGGCGCCTCCGCCGGGACGGAGGCCGGCGGCGCAGCTGCCGTTGACCGACTTGCTGAGGCGCACCGAGCTCGCGGTGACGGCCCCCGCGGCATCCTTCTGGCCGACGATGACCACGCAGGCGCCCACCACGATGTCCCCGGGAGACCCGGTGCTGGTCGAGGTGATCGTGGTGCCGGAGCTGTAGTCGACAGTCGCGTCCCCGGCCGTCGTGCTCAGGATGAGCGTGTTGCCATTCACCTGGACGAGCTGTCCGGCGGTGCCCGCGCCGAGCCCGCGCCCCGTGCGAGCCGGGGTGGGCGTGGTCGCCGCACCGGTGGCGGCGCTGGCGCTGCCGCACCCCGCCACGGCGATCGCGGACACGCAGAGAAGGAGCTTGGTGGGGGTGTTCATCGGTCTTCTCCAAAGAGGTGGTGTGGCGCGATCACTGCGATCGCAGCGCCACGATGGGAGCCAGTCGCGAAGCCCGCGCGGCGGGGTAGACGCCGAAGATGAGGCCGACAGCGGCGGCCACACCGACCGCCACCACCACGGGCAGTGGCGTGATGGCGATGCCGATCGTCGTGAAGTGGGGCAGGAGAACCCCGACTGCCAGGGCCGTTCCGACGCCGAGGATGCCCCCCACCACGCTGAGGGTGGCCGCCTCGATGAGGAACTGGCGGAGAACGTCGGCAGGCGTGGCGCCGAGGGCCTTGCGCAGCCCGATCTCGGTGGTGCGCTCCGTGACGGTCACCAACATGATGTTCATCACCCCGATCCCGCCGACGAGCAGCGAGATGGCGGCGATGCTGGCGAGGAGCAGGGTCAGCGTCGTCGTCACCGACTGGGCCGTGCTCAGAAACGAGCTCTGGCTGACGATGCTGAAGTCAGCGGCGGTGGCGTCGGTGATGTGGTGGGTCTGGAGCAGCAGTTGGTTGGCCTCCACGTATGCGGAGCCGACCGTTGCCGCGCTGCCCGCAGCGACGACGATGCGCTGCACGTGTCCCTGCCCGACGAGCAGGTCCTGGTCGGTCGTAATCGGGATCACGACGACGTCGTCAGGGTTGGTGAAGCCCGCCCCGCCTGAGGACTGCAGGACGCCGACCACAGTGAATGGTGTCGACGCGATCGTGACCTGGGACCCCACCCCCGCTCCGAGGTTAGCGGCTGTCGTGGAGCCGAGCACCGCGTCGAGGGCGTGGTTGGCGACGTTGGCCGTGGTGAAGAACGAGCCGCCGGCGAGGGCGCGCGAGTTTGCCGTGAGCCACTGCGCGCTGCTCCCCTCGACGGTCGTGGTCGAGTTGACGGAGCCGTTGATCACCGTCGTCGACGTCTGGTTCTCGGGCGCGACAGCCACGATGTCGGGCGCATTGGAAGAGTCGGACAGCCCGGTGACGTCGGCCATGGTCAGGGTCTGCGCACTGCCCGCCCCACCGCGCACGCCGACGCTCACCGATGCACCGCCGGTGATGGTCAGCTCGTTGGTGCCCAGTGAGGCGATCCGGCTGTTGACCGCGTTCGACGAGGCCTGGCCGATGCCGACTGTGGAGATGACGGCGGCGACACCGAACAGGATGCCGAGGGTCGTGAGGATCGAGCGCAGGCGGTGAGCGGCGATGCCACGCAGCCCGGTCTCGAAGGTGCGCAGGAGGCTCATGCCGCCACTGCCTCGTGGAGCCGGCCGTCCTTCATCAGGAAGCGGCGCGAGGCGACCGACGCGACCTGCTCGTCGTGGGTGATCAGGACGATGGTGCGACCGGCCGCGTGGAGCCTCTTCAGCATGTCGAGGATCTCGCCGCTCGAGGTGCTGTCGAGGTTGCCGGTGGGCTCGTCGGCGAGGATCAGGTCGGGGTTGGTGACCAGGGCCCGTGCGATGGCGACGCGTTGCTGCTGGCCGCCGGAGAGCTCTGTGGGCCGGTGGTCCACGCGGTCACCGAGGCCCACGCTCTCCAGCGCGGCCACGGCGAGGCGGCGGCGGTCGGTGGCGGCGCGGTACAGCAACGGCAGTTCGACGTTGCGCCACGCGCTCATGGCGGAGAGCAGCTGGAACTGCTGGAACACGAAACCGATGCGCCGGTTGCGCACAGCGGCAAGCTCGCGCTCGTTCATCGTCTCCACCGCCTCCCCGGCGAAGCGGTACTGGCCGTCGGTCGGGTTGTCGAGGCAGCCCACGATGTTCATCAACGTCGACTTGCCCGACCCGGACGCGCCCATCACGGCCACGAACTCCCCGGGCTGGACGCGAATGGTGACGCCGTCCACCGCACGGACGGCGACGTCGCCGCGACCGTAGATCTTCGACACGCCGCGGATGTCGATGAGCGGAGCGCTCACCCGGTCAGCCGCCTGCCGGGGCGCCGCCGACGACGATGCCCGCTCCCCCGCCGCCTCCGAAACCACCTGCGGCGCCGCGCCGAGTGGTGCCGGCGCCGGCGGCCCCGGTGGTCGGGATCGTGCTGCTCACGGTGGCGATCACCACGGTCTGGCCAGCGGACAGCCCCGAGGTGATCTGCGTGCGCAGCGAATCCGCCGAGCCGACCGTGACCGTGACCGGGGTCAGCTTGCCCGCCTGGAGCACGTTCACGAACGAGGCGGTGCCATTGGTGTGCACCGCACTGGTCGGCACGGTCAGCACGCCGACGACCTGGTTGACGACCACCACGACCGTTGCCGACATGCCGTCGCGAAGCGAGGGATGCGAGCCCGTGATCTGCACGGTGACCGGGAAGGTGGCCACCCCGGAGCTGACCGTGGCGATGACCCCGACAGAGGTCACCGTCGCCGGCAGACCGTTGGTGGAACCGGCGGCGGTGACCACGGCGTTCTGCCCGATGGCGACCTCACTGATGACGCTGTCGCTGACCGTGCTGGTCACCTCGAATGAGCCAGGCGTCAGCAGGATGAACTGGGCGGCGGATGCCGATGCCGACGCGGCCGCCGCCGCGGCCGACGATGACGAACCACCGGTCGTGCTCCCGACGGAGAGGTTGACCTGGGCCACCTCCCCGGCGGTGGGCGCGGTCAGGGTGGCTTCCGCGACCGCATCCTGGGCGGTGGTGACGGCCTGCTGCGCCTGGGCGAGGCCGGCGTTGTCCTGGGCGACGGCCGACGCCTGCGAAGCGCTGGCCGTCGTATTCTCCGCGTTGCTGAGGGCGGTGCGGTCGGACGCAACCTTGGCGGACGCCTGGTCCGCTGACTGCTGAGCGCGCACCGTGTCGGTGGGCAGCGCCTGTTGGGCGCTGGCCAGCGTCGACGTGTCCTTGGCCTGCTGGGACTTTGCCGTGCTCAGGTTCTGTGTGTCTGTCGTGCAGGCGGGTGGCGGAGTGGTGCCGCCACAACCATCGTTGTTGTATGCAGCCTGCGCTGTCGACACAGCCGCACTGTCACTGGTGACGGCGGCCTGCGCCGAGGCAATCGCCGCCCGGTCGTTGCTGATGGTCTGGTTGTTGAGCGCGATGGTGTCGTTGTATGCGGTCTGGTCGTTGGCCAGCGTGGTCTTCGCGCTGGCGATCTGCTGTGCGATGTTGGTGCTCGCGGTCGAGCCCGAGCTCTCGTCCGCCGTCAGCTTGGCCTGCGCGGCGGTGAGGTTGGCCTGGTCCTGGGTGAGCGTCGTCTGCAGTGCGCTGGGGTCAACCGTGGCCAGAACCTGTCCGGCTGTGACAGTCTGGCCCGCGGAGACATCGATCGCGGTCACCGTGCCGCTCACCTGGAAATTCAGGTTCGACTGCGCCACCGGGGCGAGGTTGCCGGTGAGCGAGAGGGTCTGACGGATGGTGCCCACCGCGGCGGCGGCGGTGCGGTACTGGGGGGCCGCGGTGCTGCCGCGTGTGTACATGAAGCCGCCGACAGCAGCGACGGCCACAACCAGTGCGGTGATGACGGCGATCATGCGACGGCGTGTCCCGAGCAGGCTGGTACGGACGTTCATTGGTCACGTGAACCTATCGCCGTCACCTTGCGCGTTGATGACGAGGCGGGTTGGCTACGCGGTTGGGGTGTCCTCGATCAGCTCGTCGATCGCCAGCGCAAGCTCGACGTCACGACGGCTGATGCCGCCGGTGAGGTGCGAGTACACCTCGAGGTCGACGAAGCACCACTCGTGCAGACGGATGTTGGGATGGTGGCGCATCGCCTCGGCGGTGGCGGCCACGCGCGTGATCAGGTCGATCGCGTCCATGAACGAACGCAGACGGACGTCGCGATGAAGGCGGTCACGTTCGACGATCCAGGCGGGGTGACCTGCGAGCGATCGATACGCATCCTCGGGACTGATCGCGGCGTACGCCGCGACCCGGGGCGGCGGGTCAGAAGCTGCCATACGTGGGGATGATCGCGCCGGTGATGGCGGCCGCCTGCTCGCTGCAGAGGAAGGCGATCACAGCGGCGATCGCTGCCGGGGGCACCGCGCGCCCGAGATCACGCTCCGTCATCCACGAGCGATTCGCCGCGGTGTCGATGACCGCGGGCAGCACGGCGTTGACGCGCACGCCGTCCTTCTTCACCTCAGCGGCGAGCACCTGCGTGAGCTTGAGAACGCCCGCCTTGGCGACCGCGTACGCGGCGGAACCTTCTCCACCCTCCATCGCTGACCGCGAGCCGACGTTGACGATGCTGCCCGTCCCCCGTTTGCTCATGCGCAACGACGCGGCGCGGCACGACCACCAGGTCGCCTCGAGGTTGAGCTGGAGCATGAAGCTCACGTCGGCGGCGGTCGACAGAGCCACCGTGCCCGCGCGAAAGCCTCCGGTGACATTGACAACGGCATCGACCGACCCCGGGAGCCGGTCGATGCGTTCCCACAGCGCATCGACCGCATCGGGATCGGTGAGGTCGGCCTGCTCCCACTCCGTCGTCGGTGAGACCGCCTTGAGCTGCTCCCGTGTCTGTCGCGGCGAGGCGACGCCGATCACTCTCGGGTGGCTCGCCGACAGGGCGCTGAGGACCGCGGGGCCCAGGCCCCCGCTGGCGCCGCAGACCACCGCGATGTCAGGCATTGTTCATCGTCTCCCCTGCTGCGCCCGCCCCCGGCGCGACCGCCGCTCAGTCGCGGAGGATCCCCTGCAGCTTCATGGCGAGGCCCATGTCACCCTTGATCTTGAGCTTGCCGGACATGAAAGCGGCTGTCCCGTCGAGCTTTCCGGTGACCAGGTCGACGAAATCGGTGTCCTTTATGGAGATGGTCACGTTTGGGCTCTCTGGCACCCCCGGGCCGGCGTGGCCCGTGCCGTCGTGGAGGCTAATGTGGAAGAGGCCGCCCTCGTCGCCCCCGATGTCGAAAGCGAACCCGGCGTTCAGGTTGGCGATCTTCGCCGGGTTGGCGCCAAGCCGGCTGTCGAGCTGGGCGAAGATCTCGGTGGGGTTGGGCAACGGAGGAACCTCCAGAATCGGCTCGGTTGGTCGGGCCAGTCTACGGTGATGGCGATCGACCTGCGCTGGCGATCTGCGCGTACAGGGCCTCGTGGGCGGTCACCGTATCGCCGAGGTTCAGCGAATCCACGGCGTGGCGGCGGCAGTCGCCGCGGCTCAACTCGTTGACGCGACGGAGCGCTGCCGCCGCGGCGATGACGTCACCGGCGGTGACGACGTACCCGGTGACCCCGTCGAGCACGACCTCGGCAAGTGCGCCTCGCCGCCAGGCCACGACAGGTGTGCCGGACGCCGCCGCCTCGGCGGCCACCATCCCGAACGGCTCCTCCCATCGCGACAGGCAGACAACGGCGCGCGCTGCACCCAGGGCGGCCCACAGGTGCTCTCGCGCGGCGGGGGCGAGGAACCGCACCTCCTGGTCGTCTCGCCAGCGCTCGCGCACGGCACGCTCGTGCCCGGCGTCGTACGGTGTGCCGTAGACGTCGACCGGCAGGTCAGCCAGCCGGGCCGCGGCGATGCCGTCGTCGATTCCCTTCTCGGGGCTGAACCGCGCCGCGATCACCGCCGCGCTGCCGCCGACCGGCTCGAAGGGGATGTCCTCCACCGGGACGCCGTTGCTGAGCACCGCATCGATCGCGATGAGCAGCCGCCAGCTCGCCGCCTGGGCGTGCGAAACAGCGGCGGTCACGACGCCGGTCTGTCCGCGCCGGGCCTCGGTGATCGCGGCGGCGACGGGACGGCTCGCCGGCATGTGCAGCGTGTGCAGGACGGGCAGTCCCATGGCAGCGGCAACAGTGATGGCGGGCACGTCGAAACCGTGGCTGTGGACGACGTCGAAGCGCGCTGCGAGCACGTGGCGGTACACCGCCACGTAGGCGGCCGTCATGTGCTCGGACGGGGTCTGCTCCGCCTCGTCGGAGAAGCGGTCGCCGTGCAGCGGAGTGGGATCGATATCGAGCGGCGCAATGGCGATCCCCTCGATGGCGGAGCCCCGAGTGGCGTACACGACGACCTCGTGCCCACGGCGGGCCAGCTCGCGCGCAATGTCCGCGACAACGGCCTGCGCGCCGCCGAGCTGAGCGTCGCGGATCGGGCTGACCAGCGGCGCGATCAGTGCGACGCGCACACCCGCCCTATGGGCGTGCCGCCACGGCGAGGCGACCTGGGGCGCGCCTCAGACACACCGCTTCCAGCACAGATCGCGTGGCGCGTTGAGGCCCAGGTCCGTGTAGTCGACGAATCGCGACCCCCGGGCGGCGATGGTGGCGACCGCGTGGGGGTAGAAGATCCGCGCCAGCGCGAGGGCGCTGTCCAGGGATTCGTACTCGACGACCATCGGGCCCTCGAACACGACGTGCTCGAATCCCCGTGAGCGCAACCAGGGCGCGTCCCACGGCCAGACCAGGACGAGCAGCCCGCCGGGGGCGCACCGGCTCTCCATCATGTCGAGACAGGCGTCAGGGTCGTCCAGGGTGTGCTGCGCAAATGCCGAGCAACTGATGACCAGGTCATGGGCGCGCTGCGGAGCCGGAATCTCGTCGAAGAAGCCGCGAACGACCTGCACGCGATCGGCGCCGGCGCGGCGCAGACGGTCGCGGAGCAGGTCGTGCATGGGCAGAGCCGGCTCAACGGCGGTGACGGACGCCGATCGCCGGGCCAGGTCCACGGTGAGGCGCCCCGTTCCCGCACCGATCTCGAGGACGTGGTCGCACTCCGAGGGCAGCCACCCCAGGATGCCGTCGTGGAGGCGCTCGCCGGCGACAAGCTCTGCGTAGAGCGCGGGCTCGATGCGGTAGAGGAGTTCCCAGGCCAGCTGCCGCTCGTCGCGGGCAGTGCCGGCCGCGTCGAACAGTCGCCTCCGCTCGGCGGCGTCGAGGATGCCGACGGCGTCCTCTGAGTACCGCTCCAACAGGGGCGCTTGCGGACCGGCCACCAGGGTGCCCACGGACATGGACTCTAGGGGCGACCCGCGGCCGCTGCCGCGCAGCTCCACCCCGGGACAAAGAAAAGGGGCCGGGTGCCACTGCACCGGCCCCTTCACGGAACTACCTGGGTGTCAGAAGCTGCGGCGCCGGCGAGACTGGATGGCGCCCGCCAGGACTGTGCCGAGGCCACCGAGGATGAGAAGGGCGCCGAGGCTGATGTCCGCCAGGATCCCACTCGCACCGGTGCTCGGTGTCGTAGGCTGACCAAGAGGAGCAGGTCTCCGAGGCAACGACGCTTCCGCTGTGCGCGTAGGCAGTTGCGATGGAAACCGTGCCCGCGAAGCCGATGGCGACGAGGCCGGCTGCGCCGCCACCCAGGAGCCTCCGGCCGAACCGTGCTCAGTGCCCCTCGAACGATGTGGCGTGTCGCTACCTGTCTCCACGGACCGTGCCCCCTTCGCCGCAAAACGCTTCAATCGCTCCGTTCTTACCAAACTGTAAAAGAAGGCAGACGATGTGGCGACCTCGCGGTTTACCGACGCACTCGACACGTGCAGGAGGGCGCGGTGCGACCGCTCGGGATCGGTTGGTGGGCCGGTACGGGGCCGGGGGGCGGCTGGGAGGTCAGCCCGCCGCCGCTCAGAGGGTCGGGGACCGGAGGCGCGATGCCCCCGATCCCGTCCGCTACTTCGGTCAGGCGCCTGCGGCGCGAACGCGGCTGGCGCGCGGGCCCTTGTCGCTCTTCTCGACCTCGAAAGTGACGGCTTCGCCGCCGGCAAGGCTGTCGAAGTTCAACGACGGGTCAAGGCCACTGCGATGGAAGAAGTACTCCTCTCCATCCTCGGCGGCGATGAAGCCGAATCCACGGTCGCTCTGGACCTTTTTGACTGTCCCATTGGTGGACATATCCTGTCTCCTGCCCTCTCGAACCTTCTACACGGCGCGCGGTCCGTTCGAGAAGGCGAGGACGAGCACGAGCGACTGCCGACCAAGTTGGGCCAGCACTGCTCAGTGTACTCGCCCGGCACGTCCCGCGAGCCTGTGGGGACCGGAGCCCCGTCAGTGGCCCCGCTCCGCGAGGTAGACGAGGGTCGCCTTGACGCGGCGATGAGTGTCCGGCTCCTCGGAGAGGCCGAGCTTGGAAAAGATGGCGTTGATGTGCTTTTCGACGGCCCGGTCGGTGAGCGACAGGACGGCAGCGATGCCAGCGTTGTTGCGGCCCTGGGCGACCTGCGACAGTACCTCGGTCTCGCGCGGGGTCAGCTCGGCGAGAGGCGACGACTGGCGGGCGGCGGTCCGGGATGACACCAGCGCCTCGACCACCGCCGGGTCGATCACGGAGCCGCCCGACGCCACCTCACGGATGGCGCGGACAAGCTGGTCGATGTCGGAAACGCGCTCCTTGAGCAGGTAGGCTCGACCGGCGGCGCCGTCCTCGAGGAGCGCCAGTGCGTAGTCCGGTTCAGCGAACTGGCTCAGCACCACCACGCCCACCTCGGGACGCTCGCCGCGGAGACGGTGGGCGGCCTGGAGGCCCTCATCCGTCCCCGTCGGTGGCATGCGGATGTCGGTGATGACGACATCGGGGTTAGTGTCGGCGATGGCTCGTTCGAGGTCGGGAAGGTCGCCGCACGATGCCACCAGGACGATCTCATCGGACATCGCAAGGAGTTGCGTGAGGCCCTCGCGCAGCAGGTAGTTGTCCTCGGCGAGGACGACACGGATGGGCACCTGGCGAGAATAGGCGAGGCACAGGCCGGTCAGGGGTTTCCCCCCCTCGCTGAGGGGGGGCTGGCACCATTGGGAAAAGTCGCCCGCAGGCACTATCCTCCGACGTGACATGCCGGTGCGAGTGCTCATCGTCGACGACCAGGAGCCGTTTCGGACGGTGGCGCGCACCGTGGTGGAGTTCACCGACGGGTTCGAGGTCGTCGGCGAGGCCGAGACCGGCGAGGCCTCGGTGGAGAGCGCGCATGAGCTGCGCCCTGACCTGGTGCTCATGGACGTCAACCTGCCGGGGATCAGCGGGCTCGAGGCCACCCGGCAGATCCTGGCGGACCACATCGGGGGCAGGCCGGTCGTGGTTCTTGTGCTGTCGACGTACGAGGCGGCCGAGTACGGACCTCAGGCGGAGGAGGTCGGGGCGGCCTGTTTCATCCCCAAGTCGGAGTTCAGCCCCGAGCGCCTCCTCGAGGCATGGTCGGCCGCCACCACAGGGCCCACGGCCGGCACCTCCTCACCCTGAGCGGACGCCGCCCGCCACCGTCTCCGTCGGAGCAATGCCCAGCCATCCCTCCACCGACGTGCCGCTGCCCGGTGACGATGTCACCTGCAGTTCCCCGCCCAGCGCGTCGAGCCGATCCTCCATGTTGGTGAGCCCTGCGCCCCTTGACACGGTGGCCGGGTCGAAACCTCCGCCATCGTCGCTGACGCTGAACCGCAGCCGGCCCGCGTCCTCTCGGAGCCGAACGACCACGCCCGACGCGCGGGCGTATTTCTGAACATTCTGCAGCGCTTCGAGCACGGCGAAGTAGACCGCGGCTTCGATGTCCTCCGGGTAGCGGCCGATGCCATCCCCGTCAACCGAGACGGAGACGCTCGCCTTGCGGGCCTGGGAAGCGAGCGCCGCGGTCAGGCCACGGTCGGCCAGCAACGGCGGGTAGATGCCGCGTGCGAGGTCGCGGAGGGTTTCCAGCGCCTCGTCGGCATCCCCCTTGAGCTGGCCGATCGTCGCCATCGCCTGTTCCGGGTCCCTGCCCAGCAGGATGTCCACCAGGCCGAGCTTCACCTTGATCGCCACCAGGTGCTGCTGGGCTCCGTCATGGAGGTTGCGCTCAAGCCGCCGCCGCTCCTCGTCCTGGGCGCTGACCAGGCGCTGTCTGGAATCACGCAGGTCGGCAAGTCGCGCCTGCAGGTCAGCGGTCAGGCCGACGTTCTTCAGCACCAGGCCCGCCTGGCCGGCGAGGTGGGCGAGCAGGTTCTCCTCCACCCGGGTCAGTGCCTCCCCAGCGCGCTTGGTGAGGCTCAGTGCGCCCAGCAGGTCACCCTGGTGGCGGACCTCGACCATCCGGTCCGCGCCGGCCGGCGCCTGGATCCCGTGGCCGTTGACCGGAACAGGGTCCTGCGCCTGCGCATCGGCGGGCCATACGGCAGCGGCTCGCAATGAGGCGCCGCTGCTCAGCCAAACGTCGGCGCGCATCGCCCCGGTGCCCTCGGCGAGCACGCGCGCCATCCGCGGTAGCACGTCGTCGATGGCATAGCTCTCGGCCACGCGCTCGGAGAACTGCGAGAGCACCTCGTACGGGGTTGCGCGCCTGCCGTAGACGAGCCGGTTGGCAACCCTCTGGAGCCGCTCGCGCACCGGCTGGAATCCAACAGCAACGATGGCGGTGGCCAGGATGGACAGGCCGAGGTTGGGCTTGCCACCGCTTCCCACCAGTGCACCCAGGCCAACGGCGATCCCGATGTAGACGGCGCTGATGAACACCGCCAGCGCGCCGTAGACGAGTGCGCGGTTGATCACGACATCGACGTCGTACAGCCGGTACTTGAGAATCGCCACGGCGATGGTCACCGGCACGGCTAGAAACGCAATGTCGAAGAGAGCGCCGCCGACCTGGGAGGACCCCAAGCTGGCGAATGGCAGTACCACCGTCGGGAGTCCGGCCAGCAGGAACACCGCGGCCCCGAGCAGAAACCATTTCAGCTGCTGTCTCCGCTCACCCGGAGACCGCCGGTAGTTGATGCTCAAGCCCGCCACGGCGGCGACGCTGCCGACCACGACCACGGCCGCCCAGGTGGTGTACAGGACCGCCAGAGCGCCGCTGGGACTGTCGAAGGCTGCAATGTCTCCTGACGATGGGACGATGCTGATGCGCGTGGCAGTGAGGTCGACGATCGCGACTGCGTAGAAGGCGGCCACGAGCCCGGCACTGATGATGGTGTACCCGCGAACTGCGACACCCCAGCGGGCGGACGGAAGCCGGCCGTCGGGGAAATGCACCACTCCCAGCGGCATCAGCAGGATCCCAGGGATCCAGAACAGGTTCAAGAGCTCGGCAAGCGGGCCGAGGGGAAGCTGGCCGTGATGATTGACGTAGTCGAGCACGGCGTACTGCGATCCATCCCCCATCAACACCAACGAGAGGCCGACCCCGACCAGGATCCAGCCCACCGGGTGTTTCGGCCGACGGCAGGCGACCAGGACCCCAAGGCCCCCGAAGACGAGTGCCTCCAGGATCGATCCGCCGGGGATACCGGCCGACTGCGCGGCCGTCGCCGCGAGCGTGATCGGCACATAGGCCGCCGCCAGGAGCACCATGACGGCCCCCAGGGCGAGGGCTGTCGCCGGTGTCGCCAGCCGATCGCGCCGCCGCGTCGGTCCTGCGCGCGCCGTGCCCCCGTCGCTCACGTCGGGACGCCGACGCGGTACGCCCCCACCGGCGTCTGCCGTCCCTTGACCAGCTCGGGGGCCAGCCGTTCGGCCGGTGGTGGGTGCGACAGCCCCGCGTGGGTCGGCTCGCTCAGCACCGTCTGGCCGCCCTGCGCCCACTGCTGGAGGCGCTGGGCGAGGTTCACCGCGTCACCGACAACCGAGTACTCCAGCCGCTCCTCGGACCCGAGCAGCGCCGCGGCGACATCGCCTGTGGAGATGCCGATGCCGAGGTGAAAGGCGGGCAGGCCCTGCGCCTCCCACTTGGCGTTGACCGCGGCCTGGCGAGCGTGCATCGCCTCGGCTGCGCGCACCGCGCGGTCGGCCTGGTCCTCCTGCGGGAAGGGAGCGCCGAACACGGCCATGACGGCATCGCCGACGAACTGCATGACCGTGCCGTCCTCGGCGAGAAGGGCGCCGTTCATCTCGGCGCGATGCTCGTGCAGCTGCGCAGCGAGCGCGCTGGGGTCGGCGAATTCCGCGATCGTCGAGTACGCGCGGATGTCGGACATGAGCACCGTCACAGTCAGTCGCTCGGTCTCACCGGGCTTGACGCCCTGCTCACGGAGCTTTTGGGCGATGCCGCCAGGCAGCATCCGGCTGAGACTCTCGCCCTGCTCCTCGCGGTCGACGATCGCCTTGTGGAGCAGGCGGAGGCGCTGGAGCGCGCCCGCGGTGCCGCCACTGGCCTCCTGCGCCAGCTTCAGGAAGAGTTGCTCCACCGCGTCCGATACAGCCTCAGGCGTGGACCTGAGGCCGACCGCGATCGCCTTGATGGGACGGCCCTGCGCGACCATGGCAAGGAGCCTCTCCTCGGCGCTGGTCAGACCACCCGCCTCGGTGACCGGGCTGGTCAGTGCGTTGACGATCCTCGGGTCGAGCATCGAGCCGCCGGTGCTCACCTCTCGGACGGCGCGCGAGAGCTGGTCGCCCTCGGCAACACGGTCCTTGAGCAGGTACGCGTAGCCCGCCGCCCCCTCGCTCAGCAGGGAGATCGCGTACTCCGGGTCGTCGTACTGCGAGAGGATCACGATGCCCGTGCCCGGATGCTGCTTGCGAATCAGGCGGGCGGCGCGGATGCCCTCGTCGATGAAGTTCGGAGGCATGCGGATGTCGGTGACCACGACCTGCGGGGTCATGGCGTCCGCCCCGGCGACAAGCTCGTCGTAGTCACCGGCAACACCGACGACCTCGATGTCGCCGGCGAGCTGGAGAAGTGCTCGCACACCCTCACGCACGATGAGGTTGTCGTCGGCGAGGACGACCCTGATTCCCGCGTCTGCCGGCATGCGCGCACTGTAGGCGTCGCCGCGTGGGGAGCCAAGGTGGCGGGCACCACCGTGTCCCGGTGGCGGGCATCACCTCTGACGCTCGGGCGTGCACCCTCGACACCAGCTGGGCGCCGATGCCACTGTAGCGACGGAGGTGCGAACCAATGCGCATTGAATCGTCGGTGACCTCGATCTCCTGGATCCCCTCAGAAGCTATCGAGGGGATGACCAAGGTGCCCTTCCAGATGGGCGTGGCCCACTACGACGAACCGCCACCCGACGTGATCGTCGACCTCGAGTCGCTCCGCGACGCCGACCGCTTCCGGTTCGCAAACCGCCTGAGCGCCTGGATCGACGTGGACGATGCCGGCCGGGTCACCGGCCATGGCTACAGCGGCTGCGGCTACATCGGCGCGACCACCATGCGCCTCGGCGGCCGCGTCGCCACGTTTGCCGCCGTTCCCTTCCCCGACCGTCAGCTGGAGGCGGTCGTCTTGGAGGGATCGGTGCGGTTCGTCCAGACCGCCGGCGGACGCACCGGGGTCCCCGCCCCGCGCCGCGTGCTGCACCCCCCGTTCGTGCAAGTGTCCGCTCCACTGGCCTGGACGACACTGGCGCTGACCATCTCCGCGGAGGGCGGCTCAGCGCACGAGCTGGTCGGCGCCAGCCCCTTCCCACGCCACTGGATCTACGACGACAAGGACACCCTCGTCCTCAAGTCAGGCCTCGTCGATTTCAAGAGCTGGTACCAGCGCGCCTTCGGGGCTCACACTCCGTGGGGTGACGAGGACTCCCCAGCCCTGGTCAGCGAGGTGGAGAGCGCCCTCGAGCGCGAGCTCTCCGGCCACATCATGCGCGGCGGCTCAAAGCCTCGCATCAGCAGTCTCGCCGCAGGCCGCGCGCTGGTCACCGAGGGCGGCGAGGGCTCGGATGTGTTCTTGGTGCTGGACGGTGTGATGTCGGTCGAGGTCAAGGGGTCGTCGGTGGCCCAGATCGGGCCGGGGGCCGTGCTCGGCGAACGCGCGCTGCTCGAAGGAGGGCGTCGCACGGCCACGATCCGCACGGTGACACCCTGCCGGGTGGCCACCATCAGCGGCGAGGAGCTCGACCCGCGGATGCTCTCGGAACTGGCCGAGGCCCATCGCCGCGAGGACGTGTAGCCGCTCCACCACGCCGGCGCGGCTCCTAACCACTCCTTATTCCCGTCCGTCCGCCACCGTGCCGACAGCTTTTAAGAGGGGCGGCATGATGTCGCCACAGGGAGGCCAAGCGCCCGCACGGCGGCATTCCCGAGACATTCGGCCCCTCCATCCGGCAGCGCGACGCACGTCGCGCTGCCGTCCCTTGTTAATCCTCGGTTGCGGCTGGACGCGATACAGTCGCCACATCGCACATCCCTGCACACTGAGACGATGCGCCTCCGCCACCTGATCCCCGTCTTCGTGATCGCAGGCGTCGCCCTCGGCGGCGGCGTCACCGCCCGTGCCGCGAGCGACCGCCAGAAGAGCTTCAGCGACGGCGCCACCCAGCTGCGCACCCTTTGGACGAGCGACGAGGTGGCCGGCCTGCCCTCGTCGATCGTCGCTCACCTGCGCAGCCGCCTCGACACCCAGCAGCCCACCGCGCCCTGGTGGTCACCCGGTTGGATCGGCGATGACGGTCAGCTTCTCCTCGCCCAGCTTGGAGAGCAAACCCGGTCGGCGTGGAACAACGCGCTGACCACGCAGCGAACCCTGGCCGAGGGCGCGATCGCGCAATGGAACGACTTCGCGTCCCAGGAGGGCAAGTGGCTCAGAGCCGATGTCACCTCGTCCGCGGCACAGTGGGCCACCCAGCTCAGCGCCTCGGCCACGCCGGCGGCGATCAGCGCGTTGGCGGCGGCGTGGCAGACCTACCTGGCCGAGCAGCAGAACGCCGTCCTCGCCGCTCAGCAGCAGGCGGCGGTCGTGGTCGCGCAGCAGGCACAACTCGCTTCCGAGCTGCAGTCGGCGGGCGGCCCGCAGGCGGTGCTCACCACCGCTCGCCAACTGGTCGCCGCGGCCGCGTCGGCCAACCTCGACGCCGGCAACGTGGCCGCCCTCGCGTCTCAGCTGACTGCGCAGATCGCCGCCAACTCAGCGGCCGCGCTGCCCACCGGTGAGCAACTTCTCAGTGCCGTTTCCAATCTGCGGGCGCTGATCGCCCTCAACAACCAAGTCGCGGCACAGGTGCGGCCGCTCCTCTACGGCGTCGACCAGGCCGAGGCGGAGCGCACGCCCAACGCGGCTACGCTCGGGGGGCAACAGGCAGCGATCGCCGCGCAGTTCCGCGCCGCGCGAACGGCCGTCCAGCTGACCGCCGTCGCGGCCACCGTGATCGGCCTGCAGGGCCAGATCACGGCCGAGCTGGCCGCCAACCAGTGCGGTCACGCTGTCGGCAGCGGCAAGGTGATCACCATCTCGCTGTCGTTGCAGGAGATGCTCTTCTACCAGGACGGTTGCGTTGCCAAGGCAACCCCCGTCACCACCGGCCGACCGCAGTTGCGCACGCCGACAGGCACGTTCCGCATCTTCTACAAGACCTCGCCGTTCACCTTCATCTCGCCGTGGCCACCCAGCTCGCCCTTCTACTACTTCCCGAGCCCGGTGAGCTGGGTCATGGAGTTCGCGGCCGGGGGCTACTTCATCCACGACGCGCCGTGGGAGAGCAGCGGCTCGTACGGACCCGGCGGCGAGGACAACCTCTCCGCCGCCAGCCATGGCTGCGTCCACACGCCAAGCTCCACCATGCAGTGGGCGTACTCGTGGACGCCGGTGGGCACCCCGGTGGTCATCAGCGCCTGACCGCCGCCCGATGCTGAGCTTCCCGCTCGGTCCCTGAGCACTCTCGGGTGTTTCTCTGAGCAATTTCACAGGATCACCGAGGATCATCCTCGACAATGCACACAGCCCCCGACGCCGTCCGTGTCCTCGTTGTGGACGACGAGCGGGCCATCACCGACCTCGTCGCCATGGCCCTCAAGTACGAGGGATTCGCCGTCGCGACAGCCAGCACCGCCAAACAGGCACGCGCCGAGGTGATGGACTTCCGGCCGGCGTTGATCGTGCTCGACATCGGGCTCCCCGACGAGGATGGCTTCGCCCTGGTGCAGCGCCTCATCGGCGACGGCATCAAGGTGCCGGTCATCTTCCTCACCGCACGCGACTCCACCGAGGAGAAGGTGCGCGGGCTCACCGTGGGCGGCGACGACTACGTCACCAAGCCCTTCAGCATCGAGGAGCTTGTGGCCCGCGTGAGGGTTGTGCTCCGCCGCCACGCCGGCAGCGGCGAGCGCGCCAACACGCGCCTGCAGCTGGCCGACCTCGAGCTTGACGAGGAGACCCACGAGGTGTTCCGGGCCGGAGAGATCGTCGAGCTGACCAACACAGAGTTCCGCCTGCTGCGCTACCTGCTGATGAATGCGGGCCGGGTGCTCTCACGCAGCCAGATCCTCGACCATGTGTGGAAGTACGACTTCGGTGGCGACGCCAGCGTCCTCGAGACCTACATCAGTTACCTGCGTCGCAAGGTCGACCAGGTGCAGCCCTCGCTGATCCACACGGTGCGCGGCGTCGGCTATGTGTGTCGAGTGCCGCGGGGCACCTGATGTCGCTGCGCCGGCGCCTGGTGCTGACCCTGGCGCCGCTCTTCATCATCGCGTTGGTCGGCGCGGACATCGCCAACTACGTCTCGCTGAAGTCGTTCCTCGTCGGCAACGCTGACACCCAGCTGAAGACGGAACATCCATTGGTCGAGCAGTACCTGCTCAGTGGGAGTGCGTCTGTCAGTGACGGCGGTCCGGGTGGCCGGCCGGGAGACACGGCGTCGGTGAACGTGCCGAACGGGACGTACGCGGCCATTGTCACCACAAGCGGAACGGTCGTCAGCGGCTTGTCGCACGTCTTCGAATCGGCGAACGCGCAGTCCACGGCCTCGCCGGTTCTTCCCGCCAACCTGCATTCGGGGACGGAGCAGAACCCCAACATCATCGATGCCGAGGGAACCGGCGGGGTCGGCCACTACCGCGTGCTCGTCGACACAGTCGAGTTCGCTGTCAACTCGGGTGATCTGCTGGTCATGGCGGTGCCGGTCGATGACGTCTTCGCGACGCTGTCCCAACTGGTTCTCCTTGAGATCCTGACCACCGCCGGCATCACCCTCGTCGTGCTGCTGGCCACGTGGTTGGTGGTGCGCCGCGGGCTGCGCCCGCTGGAGCGCATGGGCGTGGCCGCGCGCTCCGCAGCGACGGACCTGAGCCAGCGCGTCGAGCCGGCCACTGCCTCCACCGAGGTCGGGCGCCTCGGACTTGCCATCAACGCGATGCTCGGCCAGCTGGAGACGGCGTTCGCTGAGCGCGCCGCCAACGAGCAGCGGCTGCGCCACTTCGTCTCCGACGCTTCTCACGAGCTGCGCACACCACTGACGTCGATGCGCGGCTACGCCGAGCTGCTGCGCCGCAACCCGGTCATGTCCGAGGAGGACGTGCTCCTGGCCACGCGGCGGATCGAGGAGGAGACGCGCCGCATGGGCATCCTCGTCGACGATCTCCTGCTCCTCGCCCGGCTCGACCAGGGTCGCCCGCTGGAGCGTGTGCCGGTCGACCTCGTCGCGATCATCATGGACGCCTGCGCCGACGCCCGCGTGGCCGACCCGGCGCGCGTGGTGACCCCGCGGATCAACGCGCCGGTCACAGTGGTCGGTGACGACCTGCGACTGCGACAGGTTGTGACCAACATCGTCCGCAACGCGTTGGTCCACACCCCCACGGGCACCCCGCTCGAGGTGACGCTCGGCCTCCAGGACATGACCGCCGTCATCGAGGTCGTGGATCACGGGCCGGGCATCCGTCCGGACCACGCACAGCGGATCTTCGAGCGCTTTCACCGCGCCGACCCGGCCCGCAGCGGCGACCAGGGCGGCAGCGGCCTCGGCCTGAGCATCGCCGCCGCCGTCGTCGCGGCACACGGAGGCCGCATCGACGTGGGCGCCACGCCGGGCGGAGGAGCAACCTTCCGCATCGAGCTGCCCGCAACGTCCGCCGCCGTCCCCGAGCCGCACGCGGCGACACCCGGCGCCGAAGCGTCGGACCGGCCGGCTGCCTAGCCCGGTGCGTCAGAGATGGGCGCGGTAGAACGCCAGCATGTTGGTGAGGATGGCGGCGCGGTTCCTCGTGAACTGGTGGTCATCCCCCGGGTACGTGTCGTACTGCACGGGGATGTGTGCGTCTTGCAACGCTGCAAAGAGGTGGTCGGAGAAGAGCTTGGGCACCACGCTGTCGCCGACATCCATGTTGATCTGCACCGACGCGGTGACCGTACCGAGGTAGTTGATCGCCGACGCAGCGTTGAAGAAGCCGGGGTCTGTCTTTGGCGTACCCTCGCCGGCAATGAGTGACTGTGCCACCTGCTGCTGGACAGGGGGTGGCGGCGCTGTCGGCGTCGGGGTCACGGTCGACCAGTTGTAGAAGATGTCGTAGAGCGAGCCCACCACCCCGGCCATGAACACGACCGCCTTGATGTCCGGCAACACAACCATGGCGCGCAAAGCCTCGTAAGCGCCGAGGCTGTGCCCGAACATGCCGATTCGCAACGCGTTCATGCGCGGGTCCGCCTTCACCGTTCTGACCAGGTTGAGGACGTCGTAGGAGTACACAGGTGAGAGGTAGCCGCCCTCGGGGACCCCCTGGCTCTTGCCGTGGCCGCGATAGTCGGGCTTCAGCACCAGGTAACCCGCACGCGCCAGGGTGGCGATGAACTGCGCGTACGACCCGTCGTCGGTGCGATAGGTCCGCGGGTCGATGTACCCGTGGCACAGGATGACCACGGGCCACCCGGCCGCCGGGCGCCTGCTATCGGGAACGCTCATCAGCGCGTCCTCGGTCAGCCCGTCTGAGACGAACGACACCACTGAGTTGACGTAGGCGCCCTGGTCGCCGTCAGAACGCACCAGCGTCAACGTGCTGGGAGCGTACGTCCGCGCTCGCATGGCCGCGATGGTGAGGGGATTGAGTGCAGCCGTCACCGCGCCTGCCGTGGGCGATGGGGACGACGGCGCGATGGACGGGGCCGGCACCCGGCGGTGTGCCGATCCTGGTGTCCCGCGACCGGCGATGCTCTCAACGCCCCAGCCAACGGCGATGACGGCGATCACGAACGAGCTGATCCACGCTGCCCGCCGCATGCGGCGAGCATACCCCTCGTCCTGGTGAAGCGCGCCCGGGTTGCCGGGGATCGCCACCCCCAGACGGCGCCGTGCGGCTGCGGGACCACGGGCCTCAGCGGTACATGGCGATCCGTAGACTTGCCGTCGATGACGAGGTCCGCCCTCGCGGGCGCGTGGGTGTACACACGGTCGATCGCGGCCGAGTCACGTCGGTCCGACATGGCGGTCCTTGCCCTGGGCTGCCTGGGAGTCGGAAACCTGTGGGCGCGCCGGGGCGCGAGCGGCGGCTACAGCAGCGGTTGGCCGCTCGTCTTCATTGTCGGGTTCGGCTTCATCGTGGCGGCCGGAGCGCTGTGCTACCTGGCAGTCGGACGGCCACCGGGTCGCCCGCACGCGGTCCTGTGCGCTGTGGCCATCGGGATGCAGACATTGGGGCCGACGTATGTCATGTCCGCGCCCCTTCTGTGGGTCACCGGCCTCGTGCTCGCGGCGGTGCCGTTGATTCGCCACGCCAGGGCGGCGTGGGTGCCCGTCATCGTGGGTGCTGCGCTCATCGTCTGGGCCACCGTGTCCCGTTGGTCGTGGGGCAATGCCGTCATCGATGTCTTCGCAGAGGTCCAGGGCTCAACGCAGGCCCTCATCCACGGCCAGAACCCGTACTCGCCGCTGTACTCCATCTATCTCGACAGCCCGTTGCACCACATTGTCCACGGGGCGGCATCATTCAACTACGGCCCCGCTGTTGTGCTGCTGAGTGTTCCCGCGAGATTGATCGGAGACGTGCGCGTCACCATGGTCGCGCTGAATCTCGCAATCCTGGTCGCGGCGCTGATCTGGCTGCGCCGCGGCGTGCCGGGCGGCCACCTCGGGCCCACGCTCGTTGCCCTGTGGGTGGTGTCACCGTTCATCCCGCTGATGATCCTGAACGCGTGGACAGACAGCGTGAGCATGGCGTGCGCGGTGTGGTGGCTGCTCTTGCGCGATCGGCATCGCAACTGGTCGATCGCCTGCCTCGCCCTCGCGCTCGCAAGCAAACCGACCTTCGTGCCGATTGTGATCCCGATGCTGTTCTGGGTTCGCACCACCTGGCGCGAGTTCCTCTGGGCCACGAGCGCTGCGGTGGTGATCGTGGCGCCCTTCGCACTCTGGACCGGGGTACCGCAATTCGTGTACGACACGATCACGATCTACAACGATCTTCCCACTCGCCGCGACTCCATCGGGTTCAACGGTCTCTCGGCGGTCCTCGGCCACGGCTTGGTGCCATCGTCATTGCTCCTGGCCGGAACCCTGGTGACGCTGGTCGTGTTCACGCTGCGGCGCCCTCGCGACTACGCCGATCTTCTTCTGCTTGGCTCGGGCATGTTGATCGTGGTCTGCTTCTTTGCCAAGCAAGCCTTTCTCAACTACGACTACAGCGCCGCGATGGCGCTGTTGTTTGTGATCGGTGCGGGCACGATGCGGCCGCTGACGCCTCTGACCACCCCTCTGCATGACCTTCGGCTGTTCGGCAATCGCTTCGTGCGTCTGCGCCGATCCCGGGCGTCCTGACCCACCGGCGCGATCGGCGTGGTGCCACAAGGCACGGTCAGCCGCGCACGTAGACCACCGCGACCGGGTCGGAATAGACCAGGTGCCAGTCGGGCTGTGTCGCCAGCGCCGACGTGAGCGGTGTGTCCGGCTCGAACACCACGTAGTCGACCCCGTGCCGGTTGAGAATGTCCAACCAGTTGCTGTGCAACCCGACCACGTCGACGTACTCGTTCATGATCGTGTCGCCCATCAGGTCGGCCTCCCCGAACAAGAACACGCGCCGCGACTGCTCCGGGTAGAAGCGGTACACCATGTAGCCGCCCCAGGCATAGTCGCTGAACATGCGCGTTCCCACCGAGGCGTGCGCGTTCAGGTAATCGGCTGCCCGGGAGGGGTAGTTGTCCACCGTGCTCGCCGCCTGGTGAGCCAGCAGCGAGCGCAAAGCGACGAGCACCACGACCGCGATCACCGCAGTGGCTGTCCCAACCGCGCCCAACACATGCCGGGGAGACAGGCGCGACAGCAATGGTGAGCACCGCCGGCCCAGGTCGGTCAGCGTGGAGCTCCACGTCCACGCCAGCAGCGGCGTCGCGGTGGCCACGAAGATGGCGATGTGGCGAACGGACTGCAGCGCCAGGAGCAGACCGGTGACCGCCACCACGACGCTGAACACAGTCGGCCGCGCGCGACGCATGGCCAGGCCGATCAGCAGCAGGATGATCATCGCCTCGAAACCGCGAATCTCGAGGTCATGGAAGTCGGGTGACTGCCACTCCCTGATGAACGCCTGCTGCACCGCGCTCGTCTGGGTGCGCCACGCGTACGCATAGAGGGCAAACCCGTGCGGGTTGACCAAACCGGTGACCAGCGACGCGACCGACACGAGCGCGATGCGCCCTGCGCGCACACCCGACTCGATCAGTGACCGGTCCGTCAGCCAGCGCACCGCCTCCACCCCGAAGGCGATGCCGAGGAACAGGAAGGCGATGATGAAGCCACCGTGGAAATTTGCCCAGGCAAGCACGATGAGCGGCATCGCGTAGAAGCCGCGATGTCCTCGCTCCAGGAACCTCTCGATGAGGTACAGCTCGACGCACACGAGTGCGAACGTGATCATCTGCGGCCGCGGTCCCCACACCGACACGCCGGCAACGGCCGCCAGGCCCAGCCCTGAGGCGGTCGCCGCGACATGGGTGGGCCGCAGGTTGGTGCGCGCCAGGATGAACCAGAAGCCCGCCCAGGTGATGGCGCCGAAACCCAGGCTGACAGCCAGCTGTCCGCCCACCTTGCCGAGGCCGTACATGAGCAGCTCCGAGAGGTACTCATGGTCGATCCACTGGTGAGTTGGGACGGTGTACGTGTAGAGGTCGTGGGTGGGCAGCGCGTGGTGGTCGAGGATCCAGCGCGCCGTGACGATGTGCCACCAGTAGTCAGCGTCGCCGACGCGACGCACGACCAGCGGCAGCATGCCGATCATCACCGCCGCAACCACCAGCGTTGCCACCGACCAGGTGATCCGCCACGTATGTCGACCACGTGCGCCGGCCGCGGCGGTGGTTCCGGTGACGGCCTCGTCCTCTGCCGGGCTGGTGGTGTGCAAGACGCCCGAGGATACCGCGGATGACCGCCCGTCACCGTGCCCGGGGGAACGGCGTCGGGCTGGGCGGGCAAGCACCACGCCAGCACTTCGTACACTCCGCCGATGACGGCCCCAGGTTCCCTCTGAACGACATGTCTCGATTTCTTCGAGCGTCGCTGGGCGATGGTTTCGGCTACACGCCGGGCGAGCAGCCCGCCGACGGCCGGGAGTGGGTCAAGCTCAACACCAACGAGTCGCCGATGGCCCCAGCCCCGGGCGTCGCCGCCGCGGTCGCGGCCGCCGCCGCCAACCTCCACCGCTATCCGAGTGCCGACGGCGAGCCGCTGCGCAGTGCCGTCGCCGCGCACCACGCGGTGGAGTCTTCACAGGTCGCCCTCGGCAACGGCGCCGACGCGCTCATCAACGATTGCCTCCGCGCCTTCTGCGAGCCGGGCACGTCGGTCCTCCTCACCCAGCCCACCTACTCCCTGCTCGCCGTCGCAGCGCGAATCCACGGGCTGGGCGCGCACGTCGTGGCGATGGGGGCAGACGGCAGCCTCGCGCACGCGTTCACCACAACGCCCGCCCCGCTGCGTGTCCTCGTCAACCCCAACACGCCCACCGGGACATGGATCGAGCCCGAACACCTCGCCACTGCTCTCGACGGCGCCGCGGGCGTGGTCGTGATCGACGAGGCCTACTGCGATTTCGCCCCGCGGTCGTGCATCCCGTTGCTTGCGGACCACCCCCAGTGGCTCGTCTTGCGCACCTTCTCCAAGTCCTACTCTCTGGCCGGCCTGCGCGTCGGCTACGCGGTCGGCTCGCCGGACCTTGTCGCCGACCTGCGCGCCGTGGGCGAGTCCTACCCGGTCGACCGCTGCGCCATCGCCGGCGCCCACGCCGCCCTCGATGACGCGGCTCACCACGGTCGCATCGTCGAGACGGTGCTCTCCGAGCGCCGCCGCCTCACCGAGCAATTCACCGCCCGAGGCTGGCAGCTGACCCCGTCGCAGGCCAATTTCATCTGCGCCGTGCCCCCCACCGGGACGGCCCGCGAGACGGCGGAGGTGCTTCGCGCTGCCCACGTCCTGGTGCGCTGCTTCGACGACGGCGGCCGCGGCCTCCTGCGCATCACCATCGGCTCCCCCGCGGAGAATGACGCGCTCCTCGCTGCAATCGCATGAGGGCCGCAGCAGGGCCGTCCGTACACTGTCGGCCATGACATCCAGCGACGCCCGGTCGAGCCCCGGCGGCTTCGGCGATTGGCTCCCCGGTGCGGCCGCCGCGCGGCGGTCGCTGACGACGGCGCTGGTCGGCACCTTCGAGGACGCTGGTTTCCAGCTGATCGACACCCCCACAGTCGAGTACGCTGAGACGATCGAGCGAGGCCTCGGCACCGACGTCGACGAGCTGTTCCGCTTCATGGACGCCGACGGCAGCATGCTGGCCCTGGTCGGGGAGCGCACGGTGAGCGTGGCCCGAACCGTCGCCACCCAGTTGCGACGCGGGCCCTTCCCATTGCGCCTCTGCTACGCCGGCCCGGTGGTGCGCAACCGCGCCCTGCTCGGGGGGCGGCGCCGCGAGGCCATCCAGGCGGGCTGCGAACTGGTCGGCGACGCGGCGCTCGAGGCCGATGCCGAGTGCATCGCGCTGGCGATCGCGGCTGTGGACGCCGCCGGCGTGCCCGACATCCAGGTGGACGTGGGCCACGCCGACTTCCTCCCCGCGCTCCTCGCCGGTGCCGGTGTCGATGCCGCCAGTCGCGACGAGATCGTGAGCGCGCTGGTGGCACGCGACCTCGTCGCCGTGGAGGCACGCCTGGCCGGGACCGCCGTCGGCGCGGCCGAGCATGCCCTGCTTCTCCGCTTCCCCGCGCTGCGCGGCGGCCGCGAACTCCTCGACCAGGCCCGCAACGGGCTCCAGGCCGCAGGCGCCCACCGCGCCCTTGATGAGCTGGCCAGGCTCTGGGACCTGTTGCGCGCCCGCAACCTCGAGGACCGCGTCCACCTCGACCTCGGCGCCGTCCGCGACTGGAACTACTACACCGGCCCCACGTTCGAGCTGTTCAGCGGCGATCTCGGGTTCCCCCTCGGCGCGGGCGGACGTTACGACTCCCTGCTCGAACGCTTCGGCCTTGCCCAGCCGGCCACCGGTTTCGTCGTCCACGTCGACCGCTGCCACGACGCCGTCGGCCGCCGCGCCGACACGCCCTCGCGCCGCGGCGCCGGCCTGCGCATTGCTGTCCCCACCGGCGTGCTCCTCGCCGACGCCTGCGCGCTGCTTCGGGAATCCGGTGTTGCCCCCGACCTGCGCCCCGAGGCGTTCCAACGCCGCCTCCAGCTGCCCGCCGGGGACCACGAGGTGATCACGGTCCGCCCCATCGACGTCCCCGTCTATGTCGAGATGGGCGCGTGTGACTGCGGCATCGTGGGCAAGGACGTGCTCTGGGAGTCGCGCCGCGAGCTGTACGAGATTGCCGACCTCCGGTTCGGTCACTGCCGTCTCGTGCTCGCCGCCCCCGAAGGGTCGCCGCTCACCGGCGAGAACTGGCCGGCTCCCCTGCGTGTCGCCACCAAGTACCCACGGGCTGCGCGTCGCTTCTTCGCCGGCCGCGGCGATGGAGCCGAGCTCATCAAGCTGTACGGCTCGGTGGAGCTGGCCCCATCAGCGGGCCTCTCCGACGGCATCGTGGACATCGTTGCCACCGGCGCCACGTTGAGGGCCAACCGGCTCTGCGAGGTGACCACGATTGCTGAGTCGACGGCTCGACTGGTCGTGAACGTCGCTTCGATGAAGACGCGCAGCGATGCGATCACACAACTCGCCGCGGCCCTGCGCCGGACCACCGAGGCGGCCCGCCCGTGACCGCCATGCCCGTGGTGACGCTCGCGGAGTGGCAGGCGCGAGCCGGCGGAGTCGAACGGCGCTTCTCCATCCCCGAGCCCGACGCCCGCACGCGCGCCCAGTTGAACGCACTGTTCGGGCGCGACATCTCCGCTGCCGACGCCGTCCGTGAGATCGTGGCCGACGTGCGCGACCGCGGTGACGCCGCCGTGCAAGAGTGGACAGAGCGCATCGACGGCGTCCACGTGGAGGCGACGCGCGCCAACCCGGCCTGGATGGCCGAATGCTGGACATCCCTGGACAGGGGGCTGCGCAACGCGCTCACCGCCGCCGCCGAGCGGATCCGCACCTTCCACGACCTCCAGGTGGACGTCCGCCTCCGCGGCGAGCCCAGCCTGTGCCTGCGACCGGAACCGCTGCGACGCGTCGGCTGCTACGTGCCCGGCGGTCGCGCCGCCTACCCGAGCACCGTGCTCATGAGTGTCATCCCGGCGCAGTCGGCCGGCGTCGAGTCGCTGGCGATCACCAGCCCGGCCACCCCTGATGGCGGCGTTCACCCCCTCGTTGGAGCGGCCGCGCACCTGCTCGGGGTCAGCGAGGTCCACGCCGTGGGTGGAGCCCAGGCGATCGCGGCGCTGGCCCATGGCACCGCCACCATCGCGGCCGTCGACAAGGTGGTCGGACCCGGCAACCTGTTCGTGACGCTCGCCAAGCGGGAGGTGTTCGGGGTGGTCGACATCGACCAGCTGGCCGGCCCCAGCGAGATCATGGTGATCGCCTCAGCCGGCGCCGACCCCGGCCACATCGCCGCCGACCTCATCTCGCAACTGGAGCACGACCCGCTCGCGTGGGCGGTGTGCGTCACCGACTCCGCCGCCCTCGCGGAGGAGGTTCGGCTGACATTCGACAGAGTCGCCCCTGGTGCAGCCCGGGCCGGGATCATCGCCGAGTCGGCGGGGCGGCACGGGGCTGTCGTCATGGTCGACGACCTCGACGAGGCGCTGGCCGCCGCGGCCGCCTTCGCCCCCGAGCACCTCTCGTTGCAGGGCGCCGCCGCGGAATCGCTACGCGATCGCGTGCGCGGCGCCGGTGCTGTGTTCTGCGGCACACTCTCGCCGGTCTCGATGGGCGACTACGTCGCCGGACCGAACCACACGCTGCCCACCCAGGGCGCGGCCCGGTACCGCGGCCCCCTCTCTGTGATGGACTTCGTGCGCTGGCCCTCTGTGGTCGACCTCAGTGCCCGGGAGTTCGACGCCCTCGCCCCCGTCGCCTGCGTGCTGGCCACCGCCGAGGGCCTGCACGGTCACGAGCAGGCGATCCGCCTGCGCATGGAGGAACGGCACGCATGACCCACCGGCAGGCCACCAACGTGCGCGAGACCAAGGAAACGCGCATCGAGTGCACGGTCGACATCGACGGCAGCGGACGCGCGACGATCGATCTCCCTCTCCCCTTCTTCCGCCACATGATCGAGTCGTTCGTCAAGTACAGCGGCATGGACGTGCGCCTCGTCGGTCAGGGGGACGTCGACGTCGATGCGCACCACCTCGTCGAGGACACCGGCCTGGTGCTGGGCGCCTGCGTTGCGGAGGCCCTCGGTGACCGAGCCGGCATCGCCCGCTTCGGCCATGCCTATGCGCCCCTCGACGAGGCCCTGGTGCGGTGCGCACTCGACTACGGGAAGCGCCCCCACGTCGTCTATGCGATGAAGGGCCTCACCGGCCGCATCAACGACTTCGACGTCGCTGTCCTCCAGGAATTCGTGCGCGGCTATGCGCAGACGGCCGGGACGAGCCTCCACCTCGACGAGATTCGCGGCGAGAACGTCCACCATGTCGCCGAGGCGGCCTTCAAGGCGCTCGGGCTGGCCACACGCCAGGCGCTGACCGTGATCGGCGGCGGCATCCCCTCCACGAAGGGAACCCTGTGAGCGGCGGCAACGCGCCCCTGGTGGGCATCTGTGACTACGGTGTCGGCAACCTCCGCAGCGTGGAGCGCGCCCTCACCGAGGGCGGGGCGCGCGCGCTGGTGGCGTCCGACCCCGCACGGCTGCTCGAGTGCGACGGCCTCGTGCTTCCCGGCGTCGGTGCGTTCGTCGCCGCAGCCGCAGCGCTCCACCAGCGTGGCATCGACGACGCGGTGGTCGAAACGGTGCGTCTGGGCCGGCCGATCCTGGGTGTCTGCCTCGGCTTTCAGCTCCTGTTCGAGGAGAGCGACGAGGGCGCCGGCGGCATCGGCCTCGGCGTCCTTCCCGGGTGCGTGCACCGGCTCGACCGCCACCGCGGCAAGGTGCCGCACGTCGGCTGGAACCAGCTCACAGTGAGGCGTCCGTCGGCGCTGCTCGGCGGCCTCAACGGTGGTGAGTTCGTGTACTTCGTGCACTCCTATGCCGCCATTCCGGGAGACGCGAGCGACGTGGTGGCCACCGCCGACTACGGCGGCGAGCTGGTGGCCGCGGTGGAGCGCGGCGCGGTGCAGGGCACCCAGTTCCACCCTGAGAAGAGCGGCGCAGCGGGCCTGCGCATCTACGCGAACTTCGTCGCCGGGTGCACCGTGCCGGTGCGCACCTGACGCGGGCGGTGCTGGTCATCCCCTCGATCGACGTGCGTGGCGGCAGCGTTGTTCGCCTCCTCCATGGCGATTTCGCACGTGAAACGGTGTTCAGCGACGACCCCGTCGCCGTGGTCCGGTCCTTCGCCGCGGCGGGCGCCGGTCGCGTGCACGTCGTCGACCTCGACGGCGCCCGCGGTGGCGGGGACGCCGCGTCGGCGCAGGCGGCCAGCGCCGCGGTGGGAGCGCTGGTCGAGCTCGGCGTGGAGGTGCAGGTGGGTGGAGGCGTGCGCGACCTCGCCGCGGCACGGCGATGGTTCGACGCGGGCGCGTCGTTCGTCGTCATCGGCACCCTGGCTCTCAACGATCCCGGCGGCGGCGAGGCGCTGTGCACCGCCTTCCCTGGATGCGTCTTCCTTGCCCTCGACGTCCGCGATGGGAAGGCGCAGGCACAGGGGTGGACGCGGGCGGGCGGGGACGCCCTGGCTCTCCTCGATTCCTGGGCGGCGTGGCCGGCAGCAGGCGTGGTGTTCACCGCGATCGAGCGCGATGGAGCACTCGAGGGCCCATCCACCGAGGCGCTTCAGGAGGTGTGCCGGCGATTCGACCGCCCGGTCATCGCCAGCGGCGGGATCACCACCATCGACGACGTCGACGCCTGCGAGAGCGCGGGCGCGGCCGGCGTCATCGTCGGCCGTGCCCTCCATGCCGGGCTCTTCGACCTCGGCGCCGCGCTGGCCCGGTACCCCGCGGACACTCCCGCGTGACCCTGGCCAAGCGCGTCATCGCATGCCTCGACGTCGACGGTGGCCGGGTCGTCAAGGGGATCAACTTCCTCGACCTGCGCGACGCCGGCGACCCCGCGGAACTGGCGGCGCGCTACGACGCCGACCTCGCCGACGAGGTGGTGTTCCTCGACATCACGGCCTCGTCGGACAACCGCGAGATCCTCATCGATGCCGTGCGCCGCACCGCGGACTCCGTCTTCATCCCCCTGACGGTGGGCGGTGGCATCCGCGGCCTCGACGACATCGACCGTCTACTCCGCGCCGGCTCGGACAAGGTGTCGCTCAACACCGCCGTGCTCGACCGGCCGGCTTTCATCGAGGAGGCCGCGGCGCATTTCGGCGACCAGTGCATCGTCATCGCCATCGACGTCCGTCGCGCGGAGCGGGGGTGGACGGTGTACTCCCATGGGGGACGGCGCGACACCGGCCGCGACGCCGTGGAGTGGGCCCGCGAGGCCGCCGAACGCGGCGCCGGTGAGATCCTCCTGACCAGCATGGACCGCGACGGCACGCACAGCGGATACGACCTGGCCATCACCGCCACCGTGGCGGCAGCCATCCCCATCCCGGTCATCGCCAGCGGCGGTGCGGGCGAGCCCGAGCACCTGCGCGCGGTCCTTGTCGAGGGCGGCGCCGACGCGGCGCTGGCGGCCTCGATCTTTCACTTCGGCGCCCATCCCATCCCGGCGACCAAGCGCTACCTCGCCGCTGCCGGGGTGGAGGTGCGCAGGTGAGCGCATCGCCACGTTTCGGCGCCGACGGACTGGTGCCCGCGGTGGTGCAGGACGCCACCACCGGCGCCGTCCTGATGCTCGCCCACATGAACGCGGAGGCGTGGGACCACACCCTGCGCACCGGGCGGGCGTGGTTCTGGAGCCGGTCGCGCGCGCAGCTCTGGGAGAAGGGCGCGACAAGCGGCAACCACATGACGGTGCGGGAGATCCGCCTCGACTGCGACGACGACAGCGTGCTCCTGCGCGTCGATCCTGCGGGCCCGGCGTGCCACACCGGCGAGACGTCCTGCTTCTTCACCGTGATCGAGAGACCGGGATGACGGGCGCGGGCGACGACCTCCGGCTGGCCCTGGAACTCGCCGACCTCGCCGACGAGATCACGCTGGCGCGCTTCGGCGCCGCCGACCTGCGCGTCGACACCAAACCCGACAACAGCCCCGTCACCGAGGCGGACCGCGCCGTCGAGGACATGGTCAGGGACCGCCTCGCCTCGGCACGCCCGTCGCACGCTGTGCTCGGCGAGGAGAGCGGTTCCAGCGGCAACGCCGATTGGCGCTGGATCGTCGATCCCATCGACGGCACCAAGAACTTCGCCCGCGGTGTGCCGGTGTGGGCGACCCTGCTGTCGCTCCAACACGCGGGCGAGGAGACGTGCGCCGTGGTGTCCGCGCCCGCCCTGGGACGGCGGTGGTGGGCGCAACGCGGCGAGGGTGCGCGCTGCAACGACCGGCCACTGCACGTGTCATCGGTGGCGCGCCTGGAGGATGCCACGCTGTCGTTCACCGACGTGCGCGATTTCGCGGCGTACGGCTGGGAGGCGGGATTCGCGCGACTGGCGGCGGCGGTCCGGATCACCCGCGGGTTCGGCGACTTCTGGTCGCACATGCTCGTCGCCGAGGGGGCCGTCGATTGCGGCATCGAGCCGGTTGTCAACGAGTGGGACATCAGCGCCGCGCGCCTCATCGTCCGCGAGGCCGGCGGTGCGTTCACGGACTTCGCCGGCGTGGACCAGTGCCGCGGCGGCAACGTGGTCACAAGCAACGGCCTCATTCACGGCGAGGTGCTGGCATGTCTCGGTTCCGCCGCCGCGCCTGCCGCACCATAGACGGGCAGCGGCCGAAGCGGACCCTCGCGTTGGGCGCGGCCTGTCCGCTCGTGACCGCAACGATGGCGGAGCCGGGACAGGTGGTGACGGAGGGCCGACCGATGGCGATGCAACAGTGCCCCGTGTGCGGCGAAGGGATCGACGACCTCTCGGTTGACTTCTGCCCGTCCTGCGGGGAGGCGATCGACGCCGACGATGTGAACAGCTGACCGCGTCGCCGTCCCTCCGCGCCTCCGACGAGCGCGCGCGCCCAGCGCCGGAGGCGGGTGGTGGCGGCGGACCGCATTGATAAGCTGACCGCTTGGTCCGGCGACCTGCTCCGCGCCCACGCAGGTCCACAAGCTGGCAGGGGACAATGTTGCGAACACGTGGCTATGCGGCGACTGGCCCATCCGAACGGCTGGGGCCGTACGAGTTCGATCGGCGAGACCTGAGGGCGCACGACACCCTCGTCGACATCCAGTACTGCGGCGTCTGTCACAGCGACATCCACCAGGCCCGAGACGAGTGGGGCGGCTCAACCTTCCCGATGGTCCCGGGCCACGAGGTCGTCGGCATCGTGGCCGGCGTCGGCGCCGAGGTGAGCCGGTGGAACGTCGGCGACACCGTCGGCGTCGGCGTCTTCGTCGACTCCTGCCGGGTGTGCGAGGCGTGCCGCGCCGGTGAGGAGCAGTACTGCGAGCGTGGCATGTCGCAGACCTACAACGGGCGCGAGCAGGACGGCGTGACGCCCACGTACGGCGGCTACTCGGAGCACATCGTCGTCGACGAGGCGTACGTGCTGCGCATCCCCGAGCGCATGAGCCCCGCCGGCACGGCGCCACTGCTCTGTGCGGGCATCACCACCTACTCCCCGATCCGTCACTTCGGCGTGCGCGCCGGTGATCGCGCGGCGGTCGTCGGCCTCGGCGGACTGGGCCACATGGCGGTAAAATTCCTCGACGCGCTCGGTGCCGAGGTGACAGTCCTCAGCCGCTCAGCGGGCAAGGAGGACGACGCCGCCCGCCTCGGAGCGGACGACTTCGTGGTCACCAGTGACGAGGCGGCGTTCACCAGCAACGCCAAGCGATTCGACTTCATTCTCGACACGGTGTCGGCCGGCCACGATTACAACTCGTACCTGAGCCTGCTGCGGCGCGACGGCACCATGGCACTGGTCGGTCTGCCGGGGCCGTCGCCGCTGGACGCCGGCCAGCTCATCGACGCGCGACGCCGCCTGGCCGGCTCCAGCGTCGGCGGCATCAGCGAGACGCAGGAGATGCTCGACTTCTGCGCGGCGCACGGCATCGAGGCGGATGTCGAGGTGATCGCGATGAAGCAGGTCAACGAAGCGTTCGAGCGGACCCTGCGCAGCGACGTGCGCTACCGCTTCGTGATCGACATGACGACCCTGGGCGACGCCGGGACAGCGGCCGGCTGAGGTCGGTCAGCGCGCGCCGGCTGCCTCGCCGACCGGGATCTCGGCGTCGATCCAGGACTGGAGCGCGTCGCCCGATTCCCACGAGGTGATCAGCGCGTAGCGGGGCTCCGGTCCGGGGTTGTGGACGACGTGCCAGAGCCGCTGCGTGTCGATGACGAACTGCATGCCGGGATGGAGCGGGATCAGTGACTCCGTCGAGGCATCCTCCTTGTCCTCGCGGAGGATGAAGGTGGCGCCGGTGCTGCCGCCCAGCTCGAGCCACGAGCGCACCACCCAGCCCTCGCCGTCCGGGTTGAGGCGGTTGTTGTCGTCGAGGTGAAGCTGACGGCGTGCATATGGCTCATCGCTGGGGTTGAGCTTGATGACCCGGACGCGCCCGAAGCGCGCGCCGACAGCTTCCACGTAGCGAACCAGCGACGGCGCGATGTCGCGGTTCTTCGTCCAGACCCCGTCCTTGTCAGGCTTGCCGTGGTCCCAGAACCCCGCGCACTCCATCTCGCCGAGCGCCGACGCGAGCGGCGCGAAATTGGTGTCTCCTCCGCTCTTCCAGTCGAGGTATTCCAGCCCCAGCCATTCACTCGGCGGGATGGCCGGGCCGGCATGGTCGCGGAGCACGACGAAGCCGGAGTCGGCAAAGATCGGCAGGGTGCGATGGGCCATGGCTGCGGGACTCCTCTGGGGATGGAACGCCGACGGGTCATCGTGGCGGCGATAGGGTACCCCCCGGCGCACCGGCCCGGGTCGCCGGTAGGCTGTCCGCATGGCCAGCCACTCCGCCGCCGCCCTCACTGAGGAGCTGGCGCTCGCGCAGCAGCTGGCCGACGCGGCTGACGCCATCTCGATGGAGCGGTTCCGAGCCCTTGACCTGGTGGTCACGACCAAACCGGACCTCAGCCCGGTGACCGAGGCAGACCACGGCATCGAGCGGGCCCTTCGCGACCAGCTCGCTCTGCAGCGCCCGAGCCACGCCATCGTGGGCGAGGAGTTCGGCGGGAACCCGGCCGCGCGCGCGGGCTGGCGCTGGGTGATCGACCCCATCGACGGCACCAGGAGCTTCGTGCGCGGCAACAGCACCTGGGGAACCCTCATCGCCCTGCAGCACGACGGACGGACCATGGTGGCCGTCGCCTCCACGCCCGCCTCCGGGCACCGCTACGCCGCGCTGCGGGATGGCGGGGCGACAGTCGACGGGCTCACGCTGCAGGTCTCGCGGGTCAGCAGCATCGGGGAGTCGATGCTCGCCCACACCTCCGTGTCCGGCTTCGTCCGCGTCGGCCTCGAGGACGCCCTGGCCCGCCTGGCGTCCCGCTGCTGGGATGCCCAGGGCCTCGGCAACACCCACTCGCACCTCGCCGTGGCGCAAGGCACTGCGGACATCGGCTGGACGTCGCGCGCCAACCTCTGGGACTACGCCGCGCTCGCGCTCATCGTCGAGGAGGCGGGCGGGCGGTTCCTCGATCGGTCCGCCGACGGACCACTGGGCGGCACCGGGCTATCCACCAACGGCCTGCTCCACGACGAGGTCATCGCGTTCACGGACGCCGATCGCGACCGCCACCCCTGAGAGGGGCTTCGGTCAGAGGTGGATGCCGCGCATGAGCATTCCCAGCGCGTATCCCTCGGGTGTCACCGGCGCGTCCGCGTCGGCCCCGTCCGGGTCACCGGTGGGTTGCGCGCCGCTGTCCGGGAGCATGTTGTAGGCCGCGCTCATGATCAGGTTGTGCAGTCCGGGCAGCACCGCCTGGGTCAGCTCGCCGAACTTACCGAGGCGTGTGGACACCTCGTGGGGGCGGGTGATCATCGCCTGCACCACCATCGCCGCAGCCTCCTCGGGGCTGATCGTCGGGAAGTTCTTGTAGATGCCGGTCGGGGCGATCATCGGGGTGCGCACCAGCGGCATGTGCACAGTGGTCAGGGCGATGCCGTCGGCGGCGATCTCCGACGACAGGCAGCGCGAGTAGGCGTCGAGCGCCGCCTTGCTGGCCACGTAGGCGGCGAACCGCGGCGGGTAGGTCTGACCGCCGATGGAGGTGATGTTGATGATGTGGCCGGAACCGCTCTCGCGCATGCTGGGCAGTGCGGCCATGATCAGCGCGATGGCGCCGAAATAGTTGAGCTGCATGGTGCGCTCGAAGTCATGGAAGCGCTCCAGCGAGTCAACGACGGACCGCCGGATCGAGCGGCCGGCGTTGTTGATGAGAACGTCGACGCGCCCGTGCTCCGCCAGGACCGACTCGATCATCGCCCGGCACGCTGCGGGGTCGCTGAGATCGGTCGGGTGGAGGTGGACGGTGCCCCCGAGCGCCTCAGATTCGGCCTTCATCTCCTCGAGCTTCTCGACGCCGCGAGCCACCCCGACGACGGTGGCCCCCGAGCCCGCCAGGGCGGTCGCCACGGCGCGGCCGATGCCGCTGGAGGCGCCGGTGATGACCACCACCTTGGCCCCGGCGACGCGGCGGATGTTGTGCGCCGTGGGCAGGTCGGGGTCGAGGTGCCGCTCCCAGAAGTCCCACAGCTTCCACGCGTAGTCGTGCAGCGGCGGGACGCTGATGCCACTCCCGTGCAGGGCTGCCTGGGCGTCCGTGGCATCGAACGTGGCCGGGTAGTCCATGTACTCCAGGGCGGTTTCAGGGATGCCGAGACGGCTGAGGATCTGCTGACGGGCCCGCCTGACGGCCGCCAGGCTGCCCACCATCTTCAGGGTGTCGCCGGGGATCATCCTGGTCATGCGACGGTCGAAGCGGAGTGCGAACTCGGGGGCGTGGGCGGCCCGGCAGAAGGTGTTGAGGGTGTCTCCCAGGGACAGCGGGGCGGGATCGACGAGGTGGAACGCACGGCTGTCGAGGCCCTCGAGGTGGGCGATGTGGTCCATGGCGCTGGCCACGAAATCGACGGGAACGAGGTTGAGCGCGCCGCCCTCGGGGCCGACGAAGGGGGTCCACTGGGGAAACTCGCTGCGCAGCGTCTGGATCAGTTTGAACGCGTAGTAGGGCCCGTCGACGCGATCCGCCTCACCTGTTTGCGACGAGCCGACCACGATCCCGGGGCGGTAGACGCGCCAGGGGACGGTAGCCTCCTCGCGGACGATGCGCTCTGCCTCGTACTTGGTCGAGAAGTAAGGGTGGTCGAGCTCCTGACGCTCAGCGAACATTGCCTCGCTGAACACGCCGCGGAACCGGCCGGCGATGGCGATGGAGCTGGCGTGGTGCAGCCGGGCCGCGCCGATGTCGTTGGCGAAGGCCACTGTGTGCCTGGTCCCGTCGACGTTGGCGCGCGTCGTGTCTTCAGCCGACGCCGTCAGGGTGTAGACGGCGGCGAGGTGGAAGAGGGTGGCGCCGCGCAGACGTTCGCGGTCCTCGTCGCTGACGGCAAGTCCCGGCGCACCGATGTCACCGGTCACCGCGTTGAGGCGACCGCCGGGGTCGTGGCGCCGGCGGAGCGCGTCGAAGCGGGCCCGCGAGCCCGGTCGCACGAGCACATCGACGTCGCCGCCACGGGCCAGCAGCAGCGGGATCAGCTGCCGCCCGATGAAACCCGTGGCACCGGTGACAAAGTAGTGCACCTCGACCTCCTCGCAGTGAATCGCACCCCCGGGACGACCCCGAGAATAGCCCCCGGTGTGGCGCACCCACGCGCTGCGCCACACTTGACATCGACGTCAAACCGCCCGGGGATCCCCCATCCATGCCTGAAGCCGTCGTCGT
>PLWW01000004.1:0-752 GCA_003153125.1 Candidatus Dormiibacterota bacterium
GGACAATGCCGGTTCGGGGCCTACCCGGCGCTCCAGTCGACCGGGCCATGCCAGCCGTTGGCGTACCAGCCCTCCCAGAGGGTATTGCCGGCGCCCTGCCAGAAGACCAGCTGCGTGGAGCCGTCCACGGTGACGGTGGCGCTCGGCGACGAGGTGAGCAGGCCGTTGCCGCCGAAGGCGTTGACGGTGAAATCGACGGGCCCGTTCCACGACCCGGTGTACCAGGACTCCAGCAGGTGCCCGGCGGCGCTCTTGTAGAAGACGAGCTGGGCGGTCCCGTCGGGGGTGACGGCGACGCTCGGCGGCGAGCTGATCGCGCCGAACTCCGTGGGGCCGTTCCAAACCCCCGTGAACCAATCCTCAATGAGGCGGCCATCAGTGCCCTGGAAGAACACCAGCTGCGTCGAGCCGTCAGGGGTGATGGTGGAGCTGGGAGCCGAGGCGAGAGATCCGAGGGTGGTGAAGTCGACGGGTCCGTGCCAGCCGTTGGAGTACCAGGCCTCGGCGAGGTGTCCGTCGGTGCCGCGCCAGAAGACCAGCTGAGTGCCGTCCTTGGTGGTCGTGACGGATGGGGCGGAGGCGAGAATGNNGCCTCCATCAGGTGGCCCGACGGCCCCTGCCAGAACACCAGTTGGGTGCTGCCATCCTTGCTCACGGCCACCCCGGGTGTCGAGGAGAGGGTGCCCAGCTGGGGGAAGCCCACTGGCCCGTTCCACTGGCCGGTGTACCAGGCCTCGGCGAGCTGGTTGGTG
>PLWW01000004.1:774-3733 GCA_003153125.1 Candidatus Dormiibacterota bacterium
GCACGCCCGCATCTGCGACCTGGAAGGTGTAGTTGGCGGGCAGGGTGGCCGTCCCGTCGCTGCTCGTGAAGTGCACTGTCCCGGTGTATGCCGTGTTCGTGCTGCCGGACCCATCCCTGGCGGTCACGGTCACCGTGATCGGCGAGCCCACGGTGGCGCTGCTCGGCGCGCCGAGCGAGAGGTGGGGCGACAACGTCATCTCGCCAACCGCTGTTCCCCAGTTCGCAGTACTCGACGGCGCGTACTCCGCCGCCATCCAGATGTCGGCTGGGTTGGATGGATCGACCGCAATCCCCGAGTAGTCCCCCCACCGGCCGTTGGTGTTGGCGCCCGACCCCGACTGAAAGGCGACTGTCGAGAATGACGACGCCCCGGAGGCCAGCATCAGGCCGGCCGCCTCAGGATAGGTCGTCGTCGACGAGTAGGTGGCCGAGACGAAGACGTTTCCACTGACATCGGGGGCTACCGCCGGGAAATAGAGATCAGCGCCGCTGTATGCGAGAACACTGTCGAGCGTGACCGTGGCCGTCGCTCCAACAGTGACATCGATAAGCCGTGCGCACGGCCGTGCCACAGAATCGCCCGTGGGAACACAGCCGTCATTGCCGCTGACGTAGATCGTGCTGCCATCCGAGATGGCGGTGAGAAATCGGTCGTCATTCGTCTCGACCGTCGCCGCGTGTCCCGGCTGGTCCGCGGCGGGTGGCGTCGTGGTCGCAGTGATCGCGGGATCTGCTTCTGTCCACGCGACATTGGACGCGGCGGGGGTGCCCGTGATCGCCACGCGGCCGAGCGCCGACGTCGATGTGGTGCAACCGCCAGTTGTGTTGGTGCCGCAGCTGTCGTTGTAGACGAGGTACTCAGTGCTCGTGCTCGACAGCGATTGCACGGGCACGATGCCGAACCGTGTGGTGTCTGGTCCGAAGGAGGTGGTGCGAGCCGTTGCGGCGCCGCTGAGCAGGTCGGCTTTCTCCATGACCTTGGTCTCCTGTCCGGAGAAGGTGACCCCACCGGTGTAGTCGTTCCACGAGAGGACCGCGACGGACGAGTCCAGCCCCACCTTTGGCTGGTCCTGCACCACGCCCGTCTCGCTGCTCACCACGTACACCGAATACAGACCGGTCGGATCGCTGGTCTGAGACGTCGCGACGTACACCTGGCTGTCGTTGGAGCTGTCGAACGCGAGGCCGGACACGAACCATCGGCTGGTGGGGGCGTCATACACGACCCGGGGATCGGTGAAGGTGTAACCGGTGGGGAGCGGAAAGAACGTGTTGAGGTCGACGGATCCGCGGACGACACCGTTTTTGGTCCATACCCACATCGCGGAGTTCACCGCAGACACGAGGTCGGTCGGACCCGCGGCCAGCTGCGTGTCGGGCGGGGCGACACCCTGGTCCGACCCGTAGCGAGACAGATCCGAGGCCAGGGATTCAGTCGGGAAGGCGGTCAGAAGTGAGGGGCTCAGTGTGGTCGCCGTCAGTGCGCGCGAGCGAGGTGCTGTGGTGGTGCCGTTCGCCGGCCCCGGCTGCGACGCTGTCGCGCGCGGTGGGGGGGAGCCGCTCGGAACGCGACCTGGGCGGGTAAGGAACGGGCGAGTCAGGAATGGACGGTTGCCTGCCGCGGAAGAGGTTGCAGGCGTTGCGCGGAAGCTGACTCGTCCCGCGAGGTGCACCGCGCCTGGCGTGGCTCGTGGCGCAACCCCGCTAGGCCCGGCGGCTGCCGCTGAGGGGCCTCGGCCGGGTGAGCCGACCAATGCCAGGATCAGGCCTACCGCACTGGCCACAACGACGGTCGAGGCGCGATGAACCACCCGGAGATCATGTCGCCGGATCCCTGGGCACCCTGTGACCGACCGGTCGCGGATCGGCGTGGATATCGAACCAACCGACCTGGCGGGTCCGCCCCTGTTCCGCCGTTAGCCGCTCCAGTTGACGGGGCCGTGCCAGGCGCCACCGGCATACCAGGCTTCCCAGAGCGTGTTGCCTGTGCCCTGCCAGAAGACCAGCTGCGTGGAGCCGTCGGCGGTGACGGCGGCGCTGGGCGAGGAGGCGAGCAGCCCGGCGCCGCCGAAGGCACTGATGGTCCAGTCGGCGGGGCCGTTCCAGCGCCCGGTGTACCANNCTGAGTGGACCCGTCCGGAGTCACCGCGGCCCCCGGCGCCGAGCTGGTCGCCCCGAACTCCGCGGGGCCGTGCCAGGAGCCGGTGTACCAGTCCTCGGTGAGACGGCCGTCGGCGCCCTGGAAGAAGACCAGCTGGGTGGAGCCGTCCGCCGTGACCGCGGAGCTTGGCGCCGACGCCATGGAGCCCAGGAAGGTGACGGGACAACCGGTGCAGGCGGTGGTGGTCCAGCCGCCGTTGCCGTACCAGGCCTCGCCGAGGTGTCCGTCAAAACCGCGCCAGAACACCAGCTGGGTGCCGTCCCTGGTGGTCGTCACCGATGGTGCCGAGTCGAGGTCGGGAGAGCCGCTGGTGGTGTAGAGATAGGTGTTGTTGAGGTCGAGAGGGCCGTACCAGGTACCGCCGGTGTACCACGCCTCGATGAGGTGGCCCGACAGCCCCTCCCAGAAGACCAGCTGGGTGCTGCCGTCCTTGGTCACCGCCACCGCGGGTGCCGAGGACATGGTGCCCATCTGCGGGAACTCGACAGGCCCATTCCAGACNNGGCGCACCCACTCCCTGTGGAGAGAAGGGCGGAGAGGGCGGCAGCGGCGTCGCCGCGGTCTCGGCTATCGGCGTACTCGTGTCGGCGGTGTGAGCGGTCGCGATGTGGGCTTCGGCAGAGGCCCCTCGGCCGGGCACGCCGACCAATGCCAGGATCAACCCGACCGCACCGGCGGCAACGACGGTCGAGGCGCGATGGACCTGAAGCCCCACCGGGAGATCATCTCAGTCGTGGGCTCCCTGTGCCGACGGTCGCGCATCGGCGTGGACGGCGTTTCGGTCGCCGGACGCTAG
>PLWW01000002.1:0-2602 GCA_003153125.1 Candidatus Dormiibacterota bacterium
TACCACCTCTTCCAGCCGCTGTTGTACCAGGTGGCATCGGGCCTGCTCGACCCGGCCGAGATCGCCCACCCGGTGCGCAGCATCCTGCGCGGCCATCGCAGACGAGGATGCTGGTCGATCCTCCCTTTCGTTGCCACAGCGAGGGCAGCCCACAGAGTGACACCGAGGCCGATGCTCAACCAGACGACGGTCGCGTCATTGGCAAAGAACTGCTGGATGGTCAATACGGCGAACGGTAGTCTCTTTGCGGCCGTCAGGTGAAAGCCGATTCAGACCGCAGTGCGGTGTAGCGCCGTCAGATGCGAACTACGTCCAGGGCCGCGCTTCGCTCCAGGGCACGTATTTGGCCTTCCCCGTCCCCATCTGGTCACGCATCGCGACGTCGCGACTCAGCCATCGCCCGGCTCACCCGCTCCAGTTCATCGGGCCATGCCAGGCGCCGCCGGCGTACCAGCCCTCCCAGAGGGTGCTGCCGGCGCCCTGCCAGAAGACGAGCTGGGTGGAGCCGTCGACGGTGACGGTGGCGCTCGGTGAGGATGTCAGCAGGCCGGTGCCGCCGAAGGCGGTGGCCGTGAAGTCGACGGGACCGTTCCACGATCCGGTGTACCAAGACTCGAGCAGGTGTCCGGCGGCGCTCTTGTAGAAGACGAGCTGGGTGGAACCGTCGGGGGTCACCGCGACGCTCGGCTGTGAGCTGAGCGAGCCCAGGGTCATGGGTCCGTTCCAAACACCCGTGAACCAGTCCTCGGTCAGGAGGTTGTTGGTGCCCTGGAAGAAGACCAGCTGAGTGGATCCGTCGGCGGTGATGGTGGCGCTGGGGGCGGAGGCCATGGAGCCAAGGGTGGTGAAGTCGACGGGGCCGTGCCAGGTGCCCGAGAACCAGGCCTCGCCAAGGTGGCCGTCGGTGCCGCGCCAGAAGACCAGCTGGGAGCCGTCCTTGGTGGTCACCACGGAGGGTGCGGAGCCGAGGATGGCATGGCCACCGAGGTAGGTGGTGGTGATGTCGAGCGGCCCGTTCCAGACGCCGGTGTACCAGGCCTCCATGAGGTGGCCCGAGGGACCCTGCCAGAAGACCAGCTGGGTGCTGCCGTCCTTGGTCACGGCCACCCCGGGTGTCGAGGAGAGGGTGCCCAGCTGGGGGAAGCTCACGGGCCCGTTCCAGACGCCGGTGTACCAGGCCTCGGCGAGCTGGTTGGTGCTGGTGTCCTTCCAGAAGACGAGCTGGGTAGAACCGTCCGGGGTCACCGCCACCTGCGGCGCTCCGACGTTGAGCGGGTGGAATGACGGCGGCGGCGGGGGTGACGTCGTCGTGAAGGTGTACGTGTCCGCAGACGACACCGTGGGGCTGGTGCCCCTGTTCTGGGCGGTGATGGTGTCCATGCCACCGTTCGGGAGTGTCGCGGGCGCCGTGTAGGTGATTGGCACCATGCCGTTGCTGTCAGCGCCGAACGACTTCGGCGCCGTGGTCAGTAGCTTGATGATGCTCGTGTTCTGGTCTGTAGCCTTGGCCGTGCCGTGCGTCGACGCCGTGCTGCTCAGAGACAGGTAGACTGTGGCGTTAGGGATCGGCGTACCGGTCGAGTCATTGGCGACGACGTCGAACGTGACTGCATCGCCCGCTGCCAGCGAGCCTGAGGCGGCGATCGGCGGTGCTGGGTTCCAGGTGTATGTGGCCACCGCCGAAAAGGCGTAAGAATCCGGATAGGTGACCGTGGCCGCCGTCCCTAGGTTGGCAGCGGTGATGACGTCGCGGCCAGAGGTCGGGAAGGGATGTCCCGTGCTGGCTGCGGGAGGCGCTGTGTAGGTGATGATGATCTGGCCGCTGCCGTTCGCCGTGAACGACGCCGGTGACGACGACAGAGGTGTTGATGCGACAGCCGCCCCGCCACCGATTGCCCCGGATGGCAGAAGTCCGACTGATGCAAACGAGAGCCACACGACCGCCGATGGGACGGCTGTGCCCGCCGAGGTCGCCGTCACCGTCACCGAAATCGGGCTTGATGCGGCGGTCAGCGTCCCGGCCGCCGCGATGGGCTTGGGAGCGAAAACATATTTGTCAACGGCTCCGGCCGCTGCTGAATGCTGGAAGGTACCGAAACCTCCCCCGGCGATCGCGGCGAGCGCTGCCGCCGCGACGAAGAATCTCTGACGAGTCATGGGCTGGGAATCCTCCAGGTTGCGGTGCTCGACCAGCGAGCCTTCAACAAAGGTACCCGTCGTGTACGGCGTGCGAACCTTCCAGCGAATGTAACGGCTTGTGTGGACCTTGTTACGGCGGTGTTAAGAAGGCACCGACCATGCAAATCAGCAGGCATCCGAACGATTGCATCCTCGTGTGACGCCGAGCAGCAGCATAGTCGCTCGTCGATGTGCGCGCAGCGCACCATCGCACGATCGTGACCTTGCGCGCCGCGCCGCGGCTGCGCACCTCTTTCGTGGCGTGAACGCAACGTATGGCGCACCTCCACGCGCTGACGCACCGACATCTTCCTCCGCGCTGCGCCATGCGAGAGTGAACGCTGACGCATGCACAGCGTGTGCCACGCTTGGCGTGAGGGCGGTGGTCAGCAGGCGGTCAGCCGGCGCTGAAGTTCACCGGGCC
>PLWW01000002.1:2689-2809 GCA_003153125.1 Candidatus Dormiibacterota bacterium
GTGACGGTGACGCTGGGCTGAGAGGAGAGAGAGCCCAACTCCATGGGGCCGTTCCAGACGCCCGTGAACCAGTCCTCGGTGAGGTGGTTGTCGGCGCCCTGGAAGAAGACCAGCTGGGTG
>PLWW01000009.1 GCA_003153125.1 Candidatus Dormiibacterota bacterium
TTACCCCGGATACCGCATTTCCAGTGCGGCGCCCTCGACCGGACTAGGCGATCGCTCCGTCGGCGATTGTACGGGGGGCGCCCGTCACCGCCACGGAGGCCGGTCGGACTGTGCCCGCGAATGCTGGACCTATACTCGCTGGCCCGGAGAGGTGTCCGAGTGGTTGAAGGTGCCGCTCTCGAAAAGCGGTGTGGTTAATAGCCACCGTGGGTTCGAATCCCACCCTCTCCGCCATTCTGGTGTCTCTCGTCACGTCGTCGCCGTGGCCGCGGGACGGAGGGGTGCGCACGGGCACTGGGGTGGGCAGCTGGGCGATCACTTCCGCGGCAGCCCACCCGCGCCGCACGAGGTTCGGAGGAACGCGGCCTGCTAAGCGCCCACGTCCCGTCGCCGCATCAGCAGCGATGCCGAGGTAAAGCCCCCGACCGTCACGCCAACCATGACCAGCAGCCCGGTCCAGGACACGCCCGTGGTCAACGGCGTGGCGACCAGTGAGAACACGGATGCCTTGATCATCCAGGCCGGCAACTTGAGCAGCGGACCCGCGTCGGTGATCAGGTAGCTGACGAAGGCGATCGTGCCGAGGACACCAACCGCCGCCCGTGGCACTCGGCTCGCGAGCAGGGCTCCCACCGCGGCGAAGCTCAGTGTGAACGGGAGCAGCACCGTGGATGCGAGTGCCAGGCTGCCCGCGTCGAGCCCGATGTTCGCCGCGCGCGCCGCGATGAACAGTGCGATCGAGCTGGCGGCGATGACCGCCGACGTGCCGAGGGACAGTGCAACGGCGCGTTCGACAACCACGCGACTTCGGGAGATGGGCGTGCTCAGCACCGTCTCCAGGCGTCCCTGGTTGTCGTCCGCCGACCAGCGGGCGACGCTGGTGATCGCCAACGCGGCCAGCACCATCTCGAAGATGCCAAACCAGAAATAGGCGGTGACCGTGACGTATGGGTTGCCGTGGCCGGCAGCGCTGAGGTACGCGCTGAACGCGCCCGAACTCGTGAGGCCGACGATCTGGGGTCCGATCAAGGCGATGAACGCAGCACCCGCAGCAGCGCCAAGTCCCCACATCAGCAGCCCGACGCGCTGCTCGTACAACAGAGGCGCGATCGGCGCACGCAACATCGGATTGGACGATGGCTGGTGCGTCACGGGGCGGCCGCGCGCTCGTCGCGCAAGAGTCGGCGAGCCGATGTCGCGTCTCTTCATCAGCCAGGTGGCCAGCGCAACCAGTGCGACACCCGCGGCGAGAAGGCCGGCGCTTCCCGCGACGTCGAACGTCCCGCCGGGTCGCAGTGGATTGCTTCGATCGAAATAGAAGAACGGCGAAATGGCTGCGGCGACGCCGTGCAGCCCTTCCACGGTACGGCTGAAGCCATTGATGAAGAACAGCAGCAGAAGCACTCCCCCACCGAGCCCGGCCGCGCCCGCCCGCGAGCTCGCGAACTGAGCCGCGACCAGGCCGACGCCGTAACAGACCATGGTCAGCGCGAGCACTGCGACGCTCATCTCGATCACACCGCCGAGCGCTGGCGCTGCGCCACCCGCCAGCGCGCCGATATCGATCGCGGCCGAGGTCACGGCCGTCGCGACGACGGCCGCCACGAGGAAGCCGCAGAACCGGGCGGGCAGATACCGGCGCACATCGGCGCCCGCCCCCAACCATTCCTCCACCAGGCCGCGATCCTCGTCGCCCCGCCCGGCAGCGGTTGCTGACATCACCGCCCAGAAGCCGAAGAGAAGCGGCAGCGCCCCGTACACGCGCCACTGGAGGTAGCCCCCGACAGTGTCGGCGCGGACGGGCAACGGGAGGATGTAGCTGAGCGCGCGGCCGAAGGTCTCGATCTGGCGGCCAAACGCCGCACGCGCGGCCGCGGACGTTCCAGCTGCGGAGTTGTACGCAGCGATCTGAAAGATCCCGTAGAAGAACCCCACGGCACTCATGCCGATCAGGCCAGCCTTTTGGTAGTGCCGGGTCAGGCGGAGCATGTCAGCCCGCCGTTGACGGCGCCTGATCCACGCTGTCGTCCCTGTAGAGGGTTAGGAACACCTCCTCCAGGCTCGGCTCGTGGCTGGTGAGGCTGACGACGTCGTCGCCTGCCAGCACATGCATGAACGACGCGAAGCCGCCACGCACCACGCAGCGAACGCGCCGGCCGTGCGCCTCGACATGCTCGACGCCCCTGGCGGCGCGGATCGCCTCGATGGGCGGATCGGCGGCAAACTCCACCTCGACCTGGTGAACGCGGATCTCATGCAGCTCGGCGATGCGCGCCATCCTGACGAGCCGCCCGGAGCGGATGATCCCGACGCGATCACAGATGTGTTCAACCTCTGACAGGATGTGAGACGACAGGAAGATCGTGGTACCACCGTCGCGCGCTTCTTGACACAGCTCGTAGAAGGACTGCTGGTTGAGCGGGTCGAGGCCTCCAGTCGGCTCGTCGAGCACAAGCAGCCGGGGCCGGTGCATGAGGCCGAGGAGGATGGCCAGCTTCTGCTTGTTGCCCCGTGAATACTCGCGGAAGCGCCTGCCCAGGTCGAGGTCGAGCTGATCGCAGACCTTGGTGACGAACGCGTTGTCGACGCCGCCGCGCAGCCCGGCGATGTATGCGACCACCTCTCCGCCGCGCAGACCGCCGAACTGGGGCAGTTCGCCCGGCACGTAGCCGACCTGTCTCTTGACGTCCACCGCATCGCGCTGACAGTCCAGGCCGAAGATCGAAGCCGAACCCCGCGACGGGTGAATCATCCCCATGAGGAGGCGGATCGTGGTGGACTTGCCCGCGCCGTTGGGGCCGAGAAAACCAAGCACCTCGCCGGCGGCGACCTCGAGGTCGAGGTCGCCGCCGCCGCCGCCGCCGTAGTCCTTGGTCAAGCCGATGGTTGTGATTGCCGCCGTCATCGCCGTGTGCCCTCCCGCAGCTCGCGGCTCACGGTCATGCTTCTACGTCCCGCAGCATGCGCCGAGGCGCACTTCGCGACCCTCCGGACGTCCGATCGTCAGCTGCGCCCGGCTCGCTGCTCCGCGTAGAAGCGCTTCCAGATCAATCGGTGAATNNGCCATGGTCAGCACCACGAGGAGATCGATACTCGCGGACGTGTTGTACGGCGGGATCTGGTACCACATCTGGAAAAGCCATAGCCACGCCTGACCCGGATAGCGTCCGGTCTCATTCATGACCCCCCACTGGTCCCCCGTGAGGTGCTGATCCTGCGCGAGCCCCACGAGGTGGCCCCCATCGCCCATGAACAGCAGCGGAGCCGTGTAGTCGGTCTGATAGAACGTGCCCGAATTGGAGAGAAGCAGACCGTCAAGCGCACCGCTCTGCGCGGATCTGAGAAGGCTCGTCATCATCGGCGCCACCGGACCGTAGACGCCGTCTGGCGTCGTGACGGTGCCGTTGGCGTTCGCCGTCGCTTTGCCCAGTGCCGTGGTGTACGCGGTGAGCCACTTCGTCTGCTGGTCAGAGCTGGCAGCGCTGAACGTGGTCAGTGCGGTGTTCAGGGCCGGATCGGACGATGACGCCTTCACGAGTGGGTCGATGACGAACTGCTTCACCGCGTCGACGGGCTGGTGGACGCCGGCCCACGTCTGCGGATTGAGGAACAGGAAGCTCTGGACTGACCCCGTGCCATTGTTGTAGGGAGGCCCGTACTGCGCGGTGGCGGTTCCCCCGGCGAGCTCGCCGGTTGCCGTCGTCACGAAGTCGACGGGGTCCGCCTGCGACCAGCGCTGGAGCGTGTCTGGCTGCACGTCGGGTGACGAAAGCACCGCTGCCAAGCCGATCACCAGCACGCTGATGATGCCGAGCGCGACGGTGAGCTCCTTGAGCAGGTCGTAATGGATGGTGCGGAACTGACCCGGTTCGGGGCCCCGACCGCGACCCCCGGGCCTCATGTGCGCGTCTCCCCCGATGCGACACCGCTGCCCACGTCGGCCTGCGTCGCGCCCAGCGGGGCGACCACTCCGCGCAGACGCACCTGGATGATGTGCAGCACCACCAGCAGGGTGACACCGATGGGTAGCAGCATCACGTGCAGGCCATACATCTGGCCGAAGTTCAGCGGGTTGAAGAAGGCGCCGGCCCCGGTGGCGTTGATGGCATCCTTGGCATTGACCGCGATCCATTGCGCGTCGAGGTTCTGCTGCGAGATGTAGCCGGTGAACGCGGTGACGACGCTGACGAGGAAGATGACCGCCCCGATCATCCACGTCGGCGCGCGGCCATCGCGCCAACCGGCGCCCCAGTACTGCCCCCACAGGTGCAGCACCATGAAGATGAAGAACAGCTGGACGGCCCAGTAGTGCAGGCTGTTGATGAAGCGTCCGGCGGAGGAGACGTGCCACCACTGCGGACCGAAGAACGTCAGCACCACGCCGCTGCCGATCACCCAGACGAGTGCGGCGATGGTCACCACACCGAAGACGTACACCCAGGAACCGATGTAGTACGGCTGGCGTGTGGGCAGGAGCTTGTGGATCGGCAGACGGCGTTCCAGCCACCCTGCCGCAGCCCCGGTCCAGCCACCGCCGCTCGAGCCGGTGTCGGCGGGTGCTGCTACGCGAGTCTCGACAGGGCTGCCAGCGTCTCCGAGCGGCGGGGTGTTCATCATCCCTGCCGTCCTATTCGCGCGGGCCGGCGTGGCCCGGGAAGGGCAGCACCAGCGCGAGGACGAAGAGCAGCAACATGACTGCGATCACCACCAGGTTGGGCAGCGAAATCTGGAGGAAGCCCCACGTGAAATAGGGTGCCGGCCCGTCCATCAGATCTCCTTTGGTACGCCACGGTCAGGCTGGTGCCTCGCTGCGCGGTGCCGTCGGACGATGACCGTCGTCCGACCTCCGGCGAGTGTGCCAGCCGCGAGACCTCCGGTGTGTCCGGCAGCGCACCATTGAGATGCGCGCCGAGCCTTCGGCGGATCGTCTCTGCGACGCGCGGCTGCGAACACTCGATGTACCGAATCCATGCCTGCGATTTTCTGGGTGCCGCTGGAGTGAGCACAGAGGCCTTGGTCCTGGCTACCGATACCAGCGGCGGTGACCTTTGGCCCTGGTTCAGCGTGGCCCGAGGACCTGCGGGCCATACACTGGGGCGGTGACAACTCGGGTACGGGTGCTTCTGTGCGACGACCACGAGTTGGTCAGGGCCGGGATCCGCAGCGTCCTCGAGACCGACCTCACAATCGACATCGTGGGCGAGGCAGCCTCGGCCGATGCGGCGGTGCGGCTCGCGTCCGAACTGGCGCCGGACGTGGTGGTGATGGACGTCCGCATGCCGGGGCGATCGGGGGTCGAGGCATGCCGCGACATCCGATCGGCGCGCGAAGCGACCAGGGTGGTGATGCTGACATCGTTCGCTGACGACGAAGCGCTCTTCGCCGCCATCATGGCCGGCGCTTCCGGCTACCTGCTCAAGAACGTCGGCGGCAACGACTTCGTCGAGGACATCCACCGGGTTGCCCGGGGCCAGTCATTGCTCGACCCGTCCGTCACCGAGCGCGTGCTGGCCCGACTGCGAGGCGACGGCGGCCCTTCTCCGGGCGAGATCGGCGAGGATCTCACCGCCCAGGAGCGCCGGGTGCTGGCTTTGATGGCCGACGGTCTGACCAATCGCCAGATCGGCGGCCAACTCCACCTCACCGAGAAGACCGTGAAGAACTACGTCTCCAACGTGCTCATGAAGCTGGGCCTGTCGCGGCGCGCCCAGGTCGCCGCGTACATGGCCAGGCGTCGGTCCGGCGGCGCCGCGCCGGGGACCAACTGGCCCTGACCCGGAGCGGCGGCCGGAGCCGTGGTGGGCGGCTGCGGCTTGCCCGCTTGGTGACCAACGGCACTGGCCCGATCCGCGGCTGCGGCGCAGGATCGACCCACACCGACAGCCACATCCGCGCGATCAAGAGATGAAAGCAGCACTTCACCCCAGGCTCGCATCCTCCGCCGGCGTCCTCGCCGCTGAGCCGCCGCTCAGGCCAAGGATGCCGGACGCGCCCGAGTTGGCCCGTGTGCTCGCCGCCTCCCACCTCAACGCGCCGTGCAGCCCGGCCATCGCCGAGACCGGGTCACCAGCGGAGATCGCCCGCCGTTGGCATGACGCCCTTGGCGTGATGGACGGCTTCGCAGGCACCCTCCTCGAATCCGCGCAGCTGACGGCCGTCCGCCGCCTGGCCGATGAGTACCTCGCCGGGCGGACCGCCCT
>PLWW01000028.1 GCA_003153125.1 Candidatus Dormiibacterota bacterium
ATGGGCGACAACATCTATCTCGGCGATCGCGACGGCGTGCGCACCCCCATGCAGTGGAATGGCGACCGCAACGGTGGCTTCAGCCGCAGCGACTTCGCGCAGCTGTACCTGCCCCCTCTGATGGACCCGGTGTACGGGTTCTCGGCGGTCAACGTCGAGGCGCAGATGCGCAACGAGTCGTCACTGCTCCACTGGATGCGCCGCTTCATCGGCGTGCGCAAGCGCTGGGCGGTGTTCGGCGAGGGCGCTTTCGAGGCCCTCGACGCCGCCAACCCGTCGATCTTCGCCTTCCTGCGCACCCTCGACGGCAACGTCGTGCTCTGCGTCAACAACCTCTCCCGCTTCGCCCAGCCGGCGGAGCTCGACCTGCGCCGCTTCGAGGGCCACACCCTGGTCGAGATGCTCGGTCACGTGCACTTCCCGAGGATCGGGGAGCTGCCCTACCTGCTGACAATGGCGCCCCACGCCTTCGTCTGGTTCACCGTCGAGGACAGCCGGGAGTGACCGCCGCCGTGAGCATCGACTCGGTGCGTGCCACCACGGAAGCGGCCCTGCACGCGTGGCTGCCCCGGCAGCGCTGGTACGGGGGCGGCCTGGGGATCCGCTCGGTGCACATCGAGGAGCTGACCGCGGTCGCGGACGGGGACCCGCTGGTGGCCGTCTGCATCGTGGCTGTCGAGCACGATGACGGCAGCGTCGCTCGCTACAACCTGCCCCTGGCGGTGGGCTCGCCCCAGGTGATGCGCCCGAGCGACCCGGGGGCGATCGTCCACGAGGACGAGAGCACGCTGGTCTTCGATGCGCTGGCCGACACGAGGACCGCCGCCCCGTTGTGGCAGATCATCGCCAGCGGGTCGGCGATGACCCTGAACGACGGACGGCTGTCGGTGGGCGGTGGTGGGCTCGACCCCGACGCCGCGGAGATCAGCCCGCTGGTGCGCGAGCAGTCCAACACGTCGCTGGTGGTCGATGGCAACTACATGCTCAAGATGATCCGCCGCGTCGTCTTCGAGCCCTCGCTCGAGCTGGAGATGACCCAGGCGCTGGTGGCGGCCGGGTTCGACCACATCGCGCCGCCGCAGGCGTGGCTGCACTACCACCGCGACGGCGAGGCCCACCCCGCCCTGCTGGCGATGGCGCAGCCGTTCCTGCACAACGGCACCGAGGCGTGGACGCTGGCGCTGACCTCGCTCCGCGACCTCTACGGCGAGGCCGAGGAGCACCTCCCCGGCGACGCCGCCGACCGCGTCCAGACGGTCGAGGATGCGGGGGGGAGCTTCACGTACGACGCCGTGCGACTCGGCGAGATGACCGCGCGGATGCACCTGGCCATGGCGGGCGCCGTGGGCAGGGACGTCGCCCCCCAACCGATCACGACCGCTCTCCTCGACTCCTGGGCAGACGAGATGCTCGGCGACCTCGACGCCCTCATCGACGGCCACCCCGGGGTTGTGCCAGGCCTCAGCGAGCAGCGCCCCGTGCTGGAGCGGCGCATCTCCGCCATCCGCACCCTCACCGCGCCCGGCATGGCCATCCGCATCCACGGCGACTACCACCTCGGCCAGGTGCTGCGCACCGACTCGGGCTGGACGGTGCTCGACTTCGAGGGGGAGCCGCGCCGCTCGGTCGAGCACCGCCGCCGCCGCCACTCCCCGCTGCGCGACGTCGCCGGGATGCTGCGCTCCTTCGAGTACGCGGCCGCGGTGGCACTGATGGAGCGCATCCCGCTGCGAGATCCCTCCTGGGCGCACCTTGCCGCGCACGGGCGAAGCTGGAGCACCGCCAACCGCGAGGCCTTCTGGGCGGCGTACGTCGAGCGCACCGTGGGCACCCGGCTGCTCCCCGACCCCGGTGCCGCGCTGACGCTGCGACGCGCGTTCGAGATCCAGAAGGCCGTGTACGAGGTGGGTTACGAGCTGGCTCATCGCCCCCAGTGGGTGTCCGTGCCGCTCGCCTTCCTCATGGAGGCGACCCCGTGACCACCACTCCCGCGCTCCCGCCCGGCCGCGCCGGCGAGTCGCGCCGCCTCGCCGACGGCGTCCACAGCGATCCGCACTCGCTGCTCGGCGTCCACCCCGACGGCCGCACGACCGTGGTGCGGGCGTTCCACCCCGACGCCATCTCCGTCGATGTCGCCTACCCCGGCGGGGTCGTGGCCATGAAGCGCATCGACAACGCCGGCATCTTCGAGGCGGTCGTGCCCGAAGCCCAGCTCCCCGGCTACCGCCTGCGCTACCGCACCGGGGACAGCGAGTGGGAGGTGGACGACCCCTATCGCTTCCTCCCCACCGTCGGGGACATCGACCTGCACCTCATCGGCGAGGGCACCCACTACCGCCTCTGGGAGCCGCTGGGCGCGCGGGTCATCGACCACCAGGGCGTTCGCGGAACCGCGTTCGCGGTGTGGGCGCCGAACGCCCGGGGGGTGTCGCTGGTCAGTGATGCCAACGGCTGGGACGACCGCACCCAGCCGATGCGCTCGCTCGGGGCCAGCGGCGTCTGGGAGATCTTCATCCCCCACGTCGGCGCAGGGCTGCGCTACAAGTTCCGCGTCATCGGCGCCGATGGCACGGTGATGCTCAAGGCAGACCCGATGGCTCGCGCGGCCGAGTCCCCGCCGGCGACGGCGAGCATCGTGACCGAGCCCGCCTACGCGTGGGCGGACGGCGACTGGGTCGCCGGACGGAGGGCCTCCGACCCCGTCGCTTCCCCGGTGTCGATCTACGAGATGCACCTCGGCTCCTGGCGGCGGGGCGCGGATGACGCCGTCCTCAGCTACCGCCAGCTGGCGCCGCAGGTCGCCGACCACTGCCTGGAGATGGGCTTCACCCACGTCGAGCTGCTGCCCATCGCAGAGCACCCCTTCGGCGGATCGTGGGGCTACCAGGTGAGCAGCTACTACGCACCGACGGCCCGCTTCGGCTCCCCTGACGACCTGCGCTGGTTCGTCGACCACCTCCACCAACGCGGCATCGGCGTCCTCGTCGACTGGGTCCCCGCGCACTTCCCCCGCGATGAATGGGCGCTGGCCCGGTTCGACGGCACCGCCCTCTACGAGCACGCCGACCCCCGCCGCGGCACCCAGCCGGACTGGGGCACGCTGGTGTTCAACTTCGGGCGCAACGAGGTGCGCAACTTCCTCGTGGCCAACGCCCTGTTCTGGGTGGAGGAGTTCCACATCGACGGCCTGCGCGTCGACGCAGTCGCCTCGATGCTCTACCTCGACTACTCGCGGAAGGCCGGCGAGTGGATGCCCAACCAGTACGGCGGCCGCGAGAACCTCGAGGCGATCGCGTTCCTGCGCGAGTTCAACGAGCAGATGCACGACCGCCACCCGGGGGTGATGACCATCGCCGAGGAGTCCACCGCGTGGCCGGCGGTGTCGCGGCCGACGTCAAGCGGCGGGCTCGGTTTCACCTTCAAATGGAACATGGGCTGGATGCACGACAGCCTCGACTACATCAGCAAGGACCCCATCTTCCGGCGCTACCACCAGCAGCTGCTGACGTTCGGTGTCTGGTACGCGTGGGCGGAGAACTTCATCCTGCCGCTCTCCCACGACGAGGTCGTGCACCTCAAAGCGTCGCTGATCGGCAAGACGCCGGGTGACCCGTGGCAGCGCTTCGCCAACCTGCGCACGCTGTTCGGCTGGATGTGGGCCCACCCGGGCAAGAAGCTGCTCTTCATGGGCGGCGAGTTCGCCCAGTGGGCGGAATGGAACCACGACCGCTCCCTCGACTGGCACCTCCTCCAGCAGCC